>CANMXH010000225.1 GCA_947501315.1 Caulobacteraceae bacterium
GACTGACCGATCAGTCGGCCGCCCGTCGCCCCGGGGTCTCGCCGATGAACCAGCCGGCGATCCAGCTGACGATGCCCGTGACGACGGCTGCGCCGATACCGGCCCACAGGCCATCGACCACAAACCCGCCCAGCAGGCTGGCCACCAGACCGATCATCGCCGCATTCACCACCAGCAGAAACAGGCCGAAGGTGACGATGGTCAGCGGGAAGGTCACAAAGGTCAGGATCGGCCGCACCACAGCATTGGCGATCCCCAGCAAAAGGGCCGCCGCGAGCAACGATCCACTGGACAGGAAATCCACCCCGTCCAGGACCCGCGACGACAGCCAAAGGCCGAAACAGGTGACCAGAAACTGGACGATGAAACGAAGCATGACGGTCTCCCAATCCGCGCGGCACGATAGCGCAAAACCGCGCGCCGGGCTCCCGCGATCCGACGCGACTTGCTAAGGTCTCACCGATCCACGGAGCCCATCATGAGCCTCGCCGCGCCCTATGACCCCGAAAACATCTTCGCGAAGATCCTGCGCGGCGAGATCCCGTCCGTAAGGGTCTGGGAAGACGAGCATGTGCTGGCCTTCATGGACGTGTTCCCGCAGTCCGAGGGCCATGTCCTGGTCATATCGAAGACCTCTACGGCCCGGACCCTGCTGGAGATCGAGGCCGACGCGCTCGCCCGCCTGACCGCCGCCGTCCAGCGCACGTCCCGGGCGGTCGAAAAGGCCCTGCGGCCGGACGGCTTCCAGATCATGCAGTTCAACGGAGCGGCCGGCGGCCAGACCGTCTTCCACCTGCATTTCCACATCATCCCGCGCTGGAGCGACCGGCCGGTCAAGGCGCACGGTCAGGGCGGGATGGCCGATGTCGCCGTCCTGCGCTTGCTCGCCGACCGGATCGTCGCGGAACTCGACTGACCGTCTAATCCGCCCGGAACTGCAACTCGGCCAGCCGCGCATAGAGCCCGCCCTGGGCCATCAGCGACTGGTGCGTGCCTTCCTGCACCACCTTGCCCTCCTCCATCACCACGATCCGGTCGGCCCGCAGCACCGTGGCCAGCCGGTGGGCGATGACGATGGTGGTCCGACCCTGCATGGCCTGATCCAGCGCTGCCTGCACCAGCCGCTCATTCTCGGCGTCCAGCGCGGAGGTCGCTTCGTCCAGCAGCAGGATCGGGGCGTCCCGGACCAGCGCCCGGGCGATGGCCATGCGCTGACGCTGACCGCCGGACAGGCTCTTGCCGCGCTCGCCCAGCGGTGTGTCGAACCCCTCCGGCAGGGCCTCGATAAAGCCCAGGGCCTGCGCCTCGTCGGCCGCGGCGCGAATCTCGCTATCGCTTGCACCTTCGCGACCGAAGCGGATGTTTTCATTGGCCGAGCCCGAGAACAGCGGTGCCTCCTGCGACACCCAGGCGAACCGGCCGCGCACCGCGACCGGATCCGCGGCGCGCACGTCCACGCCGTCGACCGAGACGACACCGGCCTGCGGATCATGGAAGCGCAGCAGCAGGCGGAAGACCGTGCTCTTGCCGGCCCCGGACGGCCCGACCAGGGCGACGGTTTCGCCCGGCCGCACAGTCAGCGAAAAGCCCTTCAGCGCCGGCAGGTCGGGTCGCCCCGGATAGGCAAACCGGACCGCCGACATCGACACCTCACCGGTCGGCGGTTCAGGCAGGATCGTCGGCGTTTCCGGCGGGCGGATCGCCGCTTCTGCGCGCATCAGCTCATCGATCCGCTCCATGGCACCGGCGGCCTTCTGGACATCCCCCCAGCTCTCGCCCAGCGCCCCGACCGCACCCGCTGCAAAAACCGACAGCAGCACGAACTGCAACAGGGCCCCCGGCGACATCCGCCCGGCGATCACATCCTGGGCTCCCAGCCACAGCACCAGGGTCACGCCGCCGAACATCACCACGATGATCATGGCCGTCATCAGGGCCCGCGCCTTCATCCGCACCAGGGAGACGCCGAACGCCGCCTCGACCGCCGCCCCGAACCGGGCGATGGCGCTGCTCTCCCGCCCGAAGGCCTGAACCGTCTCGATGGCGTCCACGCTCTCGCCGGCGAACCCCACGGCATTGGCGAAACGGTCCTGGGAGGCCACCGTCAGCGTTCGCACCCTTCGCCCGAACAGGAAGATCGGCCCCAGCAGGACCGGCACCACCAGCAGCACCAGGCCGGTCAGCTTCGGGCTGACGATGAACAGCAGCACTGTCCCGCCGATCAGGGTCAGGAAGTTTCGCAGGGCGAACGAGACCGAGGTGGTCAGCAGGGTCTCGACCAGGGCGATGTCCGTGGTCAGCCGCGACAGAACCTCACCGGTCCGCATATCGGCATAGAAGGCCGGGTCCAGCGTCAGGATCCGCCCGAACAACCCCTTGCGCAGGTCGGCAATGACCCGCTCCCCGGTCTTGGTAACGAAATAATAGCGGACCGCCGTGGCGAACCCGAGGAACAAGGCATTGGCACCCAGCAGCAGGAACCACAGGTTCAGCTGGGCCCCGTCGTTCTCGAAACCGTTGTCGATGGCGCCGCGCGCCGCGGCCGTCAGGGCCAGCGAGGCTGCGGTCGACAGGATCAGCCAGACGCCGGCCATGGCCGCATGGCCCTTGTGCCGCATCGCATAGGGTAACAGCCGTCCCAGCGGCCGGACATCCCGGCGTCGCTCGCGTCGCGCCCCGGCCTCACCCATCTGTTCGGCCAGCTGGGCCCCGGCACCCGGCCGTCCCCTGATGTCAGCGGCGGTGTCGGCATGGGGAGTTGCATCTGTCATGGCGCGCGCCTCTTGCCCCGGAACGGGCCCCGGTGTAAACGCCGCCGCTCATTCTCGCCCCACATGGCGGGATTTCTCATTTTCGCGCTCCGACGGTCGGCATCGTCATCGCGCAGAGACCGGACCAGGACCATGAAGGCGGATACGCATCCCGACTACCACTTCATCACCGTCACGATGACCGATGGTACGAGCTACCAGACGCGCTCGACCTACCAGAAGGAAGGCGCCGTCCTGAACCTCGACATCGATCCGCTGACCCACCCGGCATGGACGGGTGGCAACGCTCATCTGATGGACCGTGGCGGCCGCGTTTCGCGCTTCAACAACAAGTTCGCCGGCTTCATCAAGAAGTAGGTCTGCCCTCGCGGGTCGGGCTTTCGGGCCACACCCTGCGGCAAGACGTCCTCAAAGGCGTCGGTCTCCGGACCGACGCCTTTCTGTTTGCCTGGAACGCCGATAACATGCGGGCGTTGGCTTCGGGTGCGAGGACGTGGGGTCCCGTGTCGAAGCGGGCAAAGAGATCCTGACGATGAATCGACGGCAACTGGGACTGGGCGCGGCCGTGTCGGCTTTGGCGTCAGCCATCGGATTGGCGGCCCGGGCCCAGACCCGTGATTCCGGTGCCGTCGCCTTCTACAACAGTTTCAACGATCAGCTGGACCGCCTGCCCGCAACGCTCCAGCCCGATGTTCGGGCCTTCTATGAGTTGAACGGCTGGCGTCCGGTCTGGACGCCCGAGCGCCTGCGCATGCTCCAGGCTGCCGCCGGCCGTGCCGAACGCCATGGTCTGTCACTGGGCGACTATTTCGACTTCGCGGACCTCGCCGCGGTGCCCGACGCCGCCGA
>CANMXH010000226.1 GCA_947501315.1 Caulobacteraceae bacterium
ACGCCTGTCGGTAGTTGGGCTCATGGGTGAAGGCCAGTTGCACCATGTACTGTTGCCCTGCCGAGACGCCGTTCCAGGGCCCGCCCACCAGGGAGAAGAACACCGCGCCCTCGTGGCGGCGGTAGCTGACCCGCAACATCACATCGTCTGCATAGTCCACATACAGCGCGCAGGACTGCGCCTCGCGGTAGACGAAATTGGTGTCGTCACGGTAGAAAAGCTCTGATTGGGCCGCTGCCTTCGTGGCTCCGCCACAGGCGGCAAGCCCGAGCGCGAAGACTACGGTTCTGAGCATGGTCCGGCACCTTTCAAATCGTGACTTCGACAGCGTAAACACGCTCCCATGACGACTCAACAGACCTCGAACACCCGCATCATCCGCAGCCCCCGCGGCACCGAGATCACGGCGAAGACCTGGGCCGCCGAGGCCGCCCTGCGGATGCTGATGAACAACCTCGATCCCGAGGTGGCCGAGCGCCCCGAGGACCTCGTGGTCTACGGCGGCATCGGCAAGGCCGCGCGCGACTGGCCGTCGTTCGATCGCATCGTGACCGAGCTGCGAAACCTCGAGGCCGACCAGACCCTGCTGGTCCAGTCCGGCAAGCCCGTCGGCGTCTTCCGCACCCATGCCGACGCCCCGCGCGTGCTGATCGCCAACTCCAACCTGGTGCCCAGATGGGCGACCTGGGAGCATTTCAGCGAACTCGATCGCAAGGGCCTGATGATGTACGGCCAGATGACGGCCGGCTCCTGGATCTACATCGGCACCCAGGGCATCGTTCAGGGCACCTATGAGACCTTCATGGAGGCCGGACGCCAGCACTATGGCGGCGACTGGTCCGGCAAATGGATCCTGACCGCCGGCCTCGGCGGCATGGGCGGAGCCCAGACGCTGGCGGCGACCATGGCGGGGGCCTCCTGCCTCGCCATCGAATGCCAGCGCAGCCGGATCGAGATGCGCCTGCGCACCCGTTATCTCGACGTCATGGCCGAGACCCTGGACGAGGCCCTCACCCTGATCGAGCAAGGCAAGAAGGGCAATAAACCTATATCAGTCGGTTTGTTAGCCAATGCGGCTGATGTATTGCCTGAAATGGTAAGGCGCGGCATCCGCCCGGATATGGTGACCGACCAGACCAGCGCCCACGATCTGGTCAACGGCTATCTGCCGGCCGGATGGACCGTGGCGGAATGGGAGGACAAGCGCGTCTCCGACCCCGCCGCCGTGACCGCAGCGGCGACTAAATCAATCGTTGACCATGTTCAGGCCATGCTGGATTTCCAGGCCATGGGCATCCCCGTCACCGACTATGGCAACAACATCCGCCAGGTCGCCTTCGATGCCGGTGTGGAGAAGGCCTTCGCCTTCCCCGGCTTCGTCCCCGCCTATATCCGCCCCCTGTTCTGCCGCGGCATCGGCCCCTTCCGCTGGGCCGCCCTGACCGGCGATCCGGAGGATATTCGCAAGACCGATGCGGCGATGAAGACGCTGTTCCCGGACAATGCCGGCCTGCACCGCTGGCTGGACATGGCGGGCGAGCGGATCGCCTTCCAGGGCCTGCCCGCCCGCATCTGCTGGATCGGCCTCGGCGACCGCCATCGCGCCGGCCTGATGTTCAACGACATGGTCGCCTCGGGCGAGCTCAGCGGTCCCATCGTCATCGGCCGCGACCACCTCGACTCCGGCTCGGTCGCCAGCCCCAACCGCGAGACGGAGGCCATGATGGACGGCTCGGACGCCGTCTCCGACTGGCCCCTGCTGAACGCCCTGCTGAACACCGCCTCGGGGGCCAGCTGGGTGTCGCTGCACCACGGTGGTGGGGTCGGCATGGGCTACAGCCAGCACTCGGGCGTGGTCATTGTCGCCGACGGTACGCCCGAGGCGGCGAAACGGCTGGAGCGCGTGTTGTGGAACGACCCGGCGACGGGCGTGATGCGCCACGCGGATGCGGGCTATGAGATCGCGAAGGAGGCCGCCCGCCAGAATGGCCTCAACCTGCCGGGCCTCACATGAAAGCCCTCCCCCTCGAGGGGGGAGGGTTGGGTGGGGGTGGAGCCGCAAGCCTGCCCCTCCGAAGCGCGCAAGGCGCCGGCGCCTCATGTGCCAATCCCTCGGACACCCTGACTCCACCCCATCCCCGGCCCTTCCCCGTCGAGGGGAAGGGAGAAGGACTATGATGACCCAACTCACCATCGGCCAATCTCCCCTCACCCTCGCCCAACTTCGGGTCGTCCTCGAAGGCCCCGTCTCTGTCGCCCTGGCCCCCGCCGCCCGGACAGCTGTCGAGCGCGGCGCGGCCGTGGTCGCCGCCATCGTGGCCGAGGGCCGCACCGTCTATGGCGTCAACACCGGCTTCGGCCTGCTGGCCAACACCTCCATCGCGACCGAAGACCTTGAGACCCTGCAGAAGAACCTCGTCCTCAGCCATGCCTGCGGTGTCGGGGCCCTCCTGCCCGACAATGTCACCCGCCTGCTGATGGTGCTGAAGATCGCCAGCCTGTCGAAAGGGGCCTCCGGCATCCGTCGCCAGACGCTTGAGGCGCTGATCGCCCTGGTCAATGCCGACGTCCTGCCCTCTATCCCGTCCAAGGGCTCCGTCGGCGCCTCGGGCGACCTCGCGCCGCTGGCCCATATGTCCTGCGTCCTGATCGGCGTCGGCGAGGCACGCCATAACGGCGAAACCCTGTCGGCCGAGGACGCCCTCGCCCGCGTCGGCCTCAAGCCACTGGTGCTGGGCCCCAAGGAAGGCCTCGCCCTCCTCAATGGCACCCAGTGCTCCACCGCCCTTGCGCTGGCCGGCCTGTTTGCAGCCGAGGCCGCCTTCGCCGCCGGCCTCGCCGCCGGTGCCCTGTCGGTCGATGCGCTCAAGGGCTCAGACGCCCCGTTCGACGCCCGCATCCACGCCCTGCGCGGCCAGCCCGGCCAGATCGCCGTCGCCGCCCGCCTGCGCGCCCTGATGGCCGGATCGGCCATCCGCGACAGCCACCGGGAGGGCTGCCACAAGGTGCAGGACCCCTACTCCCTGCGCTGCCAGCCCCAGGTCATGGGTGCCGTGCTGGACGTGCTGCGCAACGCCGCGGCCACGCTCGAGCTTGAAGCCAATGCGGTCACCGACAATCCGCTGGTCTTCATCGAGGACGGCGATGTCATTTCGGGCGGAAACTTCCACGCCGAGCCCGTCGCCTTCGCCGCCGACATGATCGCCATGGCCCTGTGCGAGATCGGCAATATCTCGGAACGCCGGACCTCCATCCTCGTCGATCCGAAGATGAGCGAACTGCCCGCCTTCCTCGTGAAGGAGAGCGGCCTCAACTCCGGCTTCATGATCGCCCAGGTCACCGCCGCGGCGCTCGTCGCCGAGAACCGGATGGTCGCCCATCCGTGCAGCATCGACACCGTCCCGACCTCGGCCAATCAGGAAGACCATGTCTCCATGGCCACCCACGGTGCGCGGCGCCTGCTGGACATGGCCGAGAACACCGCCGCCGTGGTCGGCATCGAACTGCTGGCCGCCGCGCAAGGACTGGAATTCCATCGCCCGCTGACCTCGTCACCCGATCTGGAAAAGGTCTGGGCCATCGTCCGCGAGGCCGCCGCCGCCTACGGCTC
>CANMXH010000227.1 GCA_947501315.1 Caulobacteraceae bacterium
ACCGCGACCACATGGCAGCCCTGTGCCGCCGCCTTGGCCAAGCCGAACCAGGTCCCACAGCCCGTTGGTGTGGCCTTGAAGCCGGGACATGGCGTCTGCGATGGGAGCGCCACACCGAGTTTTCGACCTGGACCTTTTTCCGCTCGCCCACAGGCAAAGCCCCCTTCGCCGAGACCGCTCTCGATATGGTCCCGATTGACTGGCTCGGAGCATGGCCCGGTGACGTGCTGGTCGCGACGAGGCTGGAGGTGTGGAGCCATATAGATATTGCTGCCGCCACAGCTCTGTTTGCTGTCGGAGTCACCGGTGGCCGACTGGTCGACAGCGACACCATTGTTCTGACTGATTTCCGGGCTGATGCGGAAGGCATGACGAGGTTTCTGCTGTTATCCGACGACGTCGGCGACGGTGCCCTCACCGGGCGACTTGTTCAGACCCTGCTGGAGGTCGAAACCTATCGTCTGATGGCTCTTCTTGCCTTTCCGATTGCAGGGGAGTCCGCCTCGGTGCTCTCCTGCATCGAGGCCACGGCGGCGGACCTCGCTCATCAACTCGCCGAGGATGCCGATCCGGATGCAGACCGGCTTTTACTGGATCGACTGGCGGCTGTTGCCGGCGAAACCGAGGCGCTGATAAGTCGTACGAATTTCCGCTTTGACGCCGCCGCGGCCTATCACCGCCTTGTTCGCGAGCGGATCGAGCGGCTGCGCGAACAGCACCTCGAGGGTCTTCTGACACTGGGCGAGTTCATGCAGCGGCGTCTGGACCCGGCGATGCGGACCTGCGACGCGGTCGCGGAACGACAGCGTGCAGCCATCGCCAGGATCGCCCGTATGACGCAGATGCTCAACACTCGCGTCGAAGTCGCCGCCGAAGCTACCAGCGCCGCCCTGCTGGCATCGATGGACCGCCGCGCCGGTGCTCAGCTGAGGCTGCAACAGGCCGTCGAGGGTCTATCGACGGTGGCTATCGCCTATTATGCCATTGGCCTGCTCCTGTTACCTCTGAAGGGGCTGGAGCGCATTTGGACCCAATTTGACGCCACGCTCGGCGCGGGCTTGCTAACCCCCCTTGTGTTGGCGGGGGTCTGGCTTGGACTACGGGCATGGCGCGAGCAGTTCGCCGATGGAGGCTGACAAGCCAGGTCCGCCCCTGATCTGCTCCACGATTCCCGGTCCGCCCAGCCTCGACAGGTGCCCGCCAGAGCACCGGCCTGACGGCACATTCATCGCAATCTCTTGGCCAAAGCCTAGTTCAGCGTCGGATTGACAAGGAACTTTTCACCCGTCGCCTTGCGTTCGTAGGCACGCAGAATTTCGGGTTCGAGGGCTTCACCCAGACCGATCGCCCGGGTGTAGTGCGTGGCAAAGGTGGTGGTCAGCTCATCAAACACACGTTTGCGCAGGCGCATGACGGTCTCGGCCCCTGCTTTTTGCAGAAATGGGGTCAGCAGCCACCCCGATACGCTCCACTGAAAACCGAAGGCCAAGCGATCGAGGACCATCGGCGAGAGGTCCAGCGCACCATAGACGTAGAGCTGCTTGAAGCTCGAAGAGCCGTATCGGCTGTATTCGGTCATGCGATTGACGGCGCCCCGCTCCATGGCACGCATGATGTCGCTGCCGAGCGAGCCCCCGCCGATGGCGTCAAAGGCGATGGTCGCACCGGTCGCACTGATCGCGTCGACGAGCTGCGCCTTGAAGTCCGCGTCACGGCTGTTGAGGACAATGCTCGCGCCGATATCACGCAGCAGTTGGACCTGTTCGGCAGATCGGACGATATTGACCAGGGGAATGCCGTCACCGGCACAGATCTTCTGCAGCATCTGGCCGAGGCTTGACGCTGCAGCGGTGTGCACGATCGCCGCGTGACCTTCGGCGCGCGCGGTTTCCACAAATCCAAGGGCAGTCAGGGGATTGACCGTCAGGGCCGCCCCTTCGGCCGCGGCGACGCCCTTCGGAAGCGGGAGCGCATCGCGCGTTCTGATCTTGCGAAGGTCGGCATACATCCCTCCCCCGACCATGCCGACACAACGCCCGAGCCAGTCCCGGGCCTGCTCGCCGGCCGCGACGACGGTACCGGCCCCCTCGTTTCCCACGCTCAGCGATTGGCCAAGGCGGGCTGACACACTGGCGCGCCTGGCCTCGGGAATGTCGAAAGCCAATGCCGGACGATCGGAGGATCCCTGGGAGCGCATCGACGCGATGTCAGCCGGACCAAGCAGCAGCCCCAGATCGCTCGGATTGATCGGAGCCGCCTCAACCTTCACGACGATTTCGTCGGGTGCCAGGTCTCCGATCACGACCTCTTCGAGTGTCAGCCTGAGCACCCCGTCAGAAACCATCGACCGCAGTTCACGTCCAGTGAGCGACATACGCTTGCATCCCTTTTCGGCCATCATGACCGCTGACATGGTACCGGTGCCCCTGCCAGTCCGGAAGCGCAAGTCGCAGCGGGCTTAAGGCCTTGGCACGGCCGCGGCCCGGCGGACTGGAAGACACGCGCCGCAAAGGCTTCGCGCACCCTGCCTCGCGTGCGGCAGGCCGGGCAAGGTTTTGGCTGGACGGACAGCAACTGCCTCCCAGCGTCACCAGCGAGATTGACGCGAGAGGTTATATTGGCATCCTGTGTGCAATATTGTGGAGGTGCCCATGCAGATTTTGAGAACGCCCGACTCCTGTTTCGAGGGTCTGGAGGGCTACGACTTCGCGCCGCATTACACCGAGATCACCGATGCCGACGGGACGCCCATACGCATCCACCACATCGACGAGGGCCCGCGGGACGGGCCGCCGGTCTTGCTGATGCACGGCAATCCGACCTGGGCCTACCTCTACCGCAAGATGATCCCGGCCCTGGCCGCCGCCGGATGCCGGGTCATGGCCGTGGACCTGGTCGGATGTGGTCGTTCCGACAAGCCATCCGAAAAGCACGACTATACCCTGGCGCGCCACTATGACTGGATCGCCCGATGGCTGGCGGCGCTGGATCTGAAGGGGCTGACCCTGTTCTGTCAGGACTGGGGCGGTACGATCGGTCTGGCCCAGGTCGCCAACACCCCCGAGCGGTTCGATCGGGTCATCGCCTGCAACACCGGCGTGCCGGCAGGCGAAGGCGGCAACGAGATGCTGCGAAACTGGCTGGCGATGATGGCGGTCCTGCCCGAGTTCCCGTTCGACGGCGTCATGCAGGGCGGGATGACGGTTCCACTCACGCCCGCCATGATGGCGGCCTACAAGGCCCCCTTCCCGGAACCGGCTTACCAGGCTGGCATCGTCGCCTTCCCGCAACTGATCGCCATCTTCGAAGACAATCCCGGCGTGCCGATGAACCGGGAGATCCGCGAGAAGCTGAAACGTTTCGACAAGCCCTTCCTGACGGTCTGGGGCGGGAAGGACATGGTGACACCCGGCGGCGACCGGCGCCTTCAGCGTGAAATCCCCGGAACGGCCGGGCAGGCGCATGTTCACCTGCCTGAGGCCGGCCATTTCCTGCAGGAGGACGCACCGGTCGAGGCGGTACAGGCGATACTGTCATTCATGGGACGCTGAGGGAGGCCAGGACGCCTCGCAGAGGACCCGCGTCGGGCGTCACGCCCTTTGTGC
>CANMXH010000228.1 GCA_947501315.1 Caulobacteraceae bacterium
CTGTGGTACCAGCGGGCCAGGGCCAGGACGAGGCCGAGTTTCATGAACTCCGCCGGCTGGATCCGGATGAAGCCGAGATTGAGCCAGTTCCGGGCCCCGCCCGCCACATAGCCGAGCGGCGTGAACTCGATCATCAGGACCAGCAGCAACAGCACCCCGTACAGCGGATAGGCGGCACGGAACCACCATTTCGGGTGCAGCATGGCCAGGCCCAGCATCACCACCAGCAGCAGGCCGAAGCGGATCGCGTGCTTGATCGCCCAAGGCTGCCAGTCGCCACCGGCGATCGAATAGAGCATGGCGGTGCCGGCGAAGGCGACCAGGCACAGCAGGGCCACCAGACGCCAGTCCAGTTCGGTGATCTTGGTCGAGAGGCGGTCGCGCTCTCCGGGACGGGTCAGGGCCGAGGCGGTCATTGCGGCGGCTCCGACAGATAGGGGCGCGGACCGCTGGTCGCAGACGGCGCACGGCGCGGCGCGGGTGCGGGCGCAGCCACTTCGGCGGCGGCACTGCCGGTCACCTCGCCGCCGGGGCCGGCACCGAGTTCGCCCTCGTCGGCACCGGCGGGCGCGAGCGCCTCCGGCGGCAGCGGGCGCTCGATGCGGGCGCGCATGTCGGGATCCTTGAGCAGGACGGTCTTCATGATCTCGCGGGCCCGGGGCGCGGCGTCGGCCGAACCGCCGGTAGGGGCATGCTGGATGATCAGAGCGATGGCGTACCGCGGCGCATCGTGCGGGGCGAAGGCGACAAACAGGGCGTGGTCGCGGCGGGTCCAGACGGCGTCGCGCGGTCCGCGCGAGCCCGTACCATAGTCGCGCGACTGGGCCGTGCCGGTCTTGCCGGCCATCTGGATATCGCCAAGGCCGAGCTGGGACGCCCGGTAGGCCGTACCGGTGACGTCATTGGCCACGGCCGCCATGCCGGCCCGGACGATGTTGAGATGTTCCTGGCTGAACGGCAGGTCGGGCACGGCCGCGCCCGACGGCCGCTCGACGCCCCCGACGGATCGGACCAGACGGGGCGTGATGGCCTTGCGCCCATTGGCGAGGCGGGCGGTCATGACGGCCAGTTGCAGCGCCGTCGTCTTGATGGCCCCCTGACCGATAGCGACGGACAGGGTCTCGCCGGGATACCAGGTGCGGGCGTCCGGATTCGGATTGCGGGTCCGGCGGGCATAGTCGGCCTTCCACGCCCGGCTGGGCATGGTGCCCTTGCTCTGGCCGCCGATACCGATCTCATAGACCTGGTTGAAGCCAAGATCCTCGGCGACCCGGGCGATGCGGTCGACGCCGGCCCGGTTGCAGAGGTGATAGAAATAGGTGTCGCACGAGTTCTTGATGGCATTGTGCATGTCCATCGAGCCGTGCCCGCCGCGCTTCCAGCAGCGGAAGGTCCGGTTGCCGTAGCGATAGCCGCCGGTGCAGGTCACACGCTCGGCCGGATTGATGCCCGCGTCCAGCAGGGCCAGGGCGGTGGTCATCTTGAAGGTCGAGCCCGGCGGGAAGCTGCCATAGATGGCCTTGTCCAGCAGGGGTTTGCGCTCATAGTCGCGCAGGGCGCCGTAGACCCGCGAGGGCACGCCGCCGACGAACATATTGGGGTCGAACGACGGGGCGGAGACCATGCACAGGATGTCGCCGTTGCGGATATCCATGACCACGCAGCCGCCGGATTCCTCGCCAAAGACCTCAAGCGCGCGGTTCTGGACGTCAGCGTCGAGGGTCAGGACGACGTCGCTGCCCGGCACGGCGGGTTTGGAGCCGCCGATGTCCTCTGCCACCACCTTGCCCCGGGCATCGACCTCGACCCGGTTGCCGCCGGCCTCGCCGCGCAGTTCGGTATCGAACGATTTCTCGACGCCCTGGCGACCGATCCGGAAGCCGGGGTTGTAGAGGATCTCCGGGACCTTTTCGCCGCGGTCCTCGATGGCCTTGATATCGCGGTCGTTGGGCTTGGCGACATAGCCGATGACATGGGCGAAAGCGCCGCCGAACGGGTAGTAGCGGGCCTCGTTCATGTCGGCCATGACCCCCGGCAGCTCGTTGGCATACAGGTTGACGCGGGCGAACTCCTCCCAGGTCAGGTCGCTCTTGACCGGGACCGGCGAAAAGCGTGGGGCGGCGTTGACGTCGCGGATGATGGACCGGCGCCGGTCCAGGGTATCCGGCAGCAGCCGACCCAGCAGGTCGAGCGTCTGGTCCAGGTCCTTGGTCTCGTCGCGCACCACCAGCACCCGGAAACTGGGGCGGTTGCCGGCGATGACCACGCCGTCGCGGTCGAGGATGCGACCACGCGGCGGGGGCACCAGTCGGAAGTTGAACCGGTTGTTCGACGCCATGGTGGCGTACTGGCCGGCCTGGATGACCTGAAGCTGGGCCAGTCGGCCGGTCAGGGCCAGTCCGCCCAGGGTGGTCAGGCCACCCAGCACGAAGGTGCGGCGCAGGAAGGAGCCCTGGCGCTCATTGACGTCCGAGAAGAAGATCGAGGGTTCCGAGCTCATCGGAACCTCACATCGCCGTCCTCGAACCGTTCGATCATCCAGTTGGCGAACGGGAAGAGGAGCAGGGTCGGGACGACCTGGCCGATCAGGGACAGGATGCTCGGCGGGTTACGGGCGATCAGGGACACGGCCACATAGGCCATCAGAAAGGCCACAGTGCAGCAGGCGGCATACCAGGCGAACAGGACGGCCGTATCCTGACCGATCAGGAAGCTGCGCGAGGCCAGCACCACCGCATAGATGGCCAGCAGGACCAGGCCCCAGAGGCCGAGCGGACCATAGGTCAGGATATCCAGAAGCAGGCCGAGCACGGCCAGCACCAGCGGTGCGGTGATCGAAGGGCGGATCAGGGGCCAGGCAAAGGCCAGCACCATGGGGATGACCGGCTCCGGCAGGTTCAGGCCGAACAACTCGACCGGTGTGGCGAGCAGGATGGTGACCGCAAGGGTGACGCCGGCCGGTATGAAAATCCACTGCACCGGTCCGACCACACGGACCGCGACCGGGCGTCTCATTCGGTCCCCCCGGGCGGAGGGCCGGCGGCCGGAGCGGGCGCGGGCGTAGGGACGACGGGTGCCGGAGGCCGCGGGCGGGCGGCCTCGGCGGCCGTGGCTGCGGCGGTGTCGGCCCGCCTCTGCTCGGCCTGCACACGCGCCGCATCACGACGGGCGGCAGAGTCGGTGATGGCAGAGGCCTGT
Source organism: Caulobacteraceae bacterium (assembly GCA_947501315.1). Classification (GTDB taxonomy): domain Bacteria; phylum Pseudomonadota; class Alphaproteobacteria; order Caulobacterales; family Caulobacteraceae; genus Brevundimonas. The sequence goes on from CANMXH010000228.1 coordinate 3,199, forward strand.
TCGGGGGTCGCCTCGGGCAGGGTGCCGAGCGCCGCCAGCGGCGGAGCGTTCAGCTGTTCCGGGCCGATCAACTGGCCGAAATCCTCGAACAGCATGACCCGGACATAGTCGATGGCCCCCCGGTCGCTGAACAGCTTGACCCGCCAGCTGCCGTCGATACCGCGGGCGGCGACGCCGATGGGGACGCCGCGCGGGAAGCCGCCGCCGTCGCCGGACGACAGGATACGGTCGCCGACCTGGATCGAGGCCGTGCCGCGCATGAACTCCAGCCGGGGATTCGACGAGCCATCCCCCTTGAGGATCGCCCGGGCATCGGTGCGGTCGACCAGCACCGGTATCTGGCTGGCCACATCGGTGACCCGCAGCATACGGCTGACGCCCGGCGAGACGCCGAC
>CANMXH010000229.1 GCA_947501315.1 Caulobacteraceae bacterium
TCGCCCCGGCAGGTCCGGCGTCACCGGTATCCGCCGCGACACATCGGTCAGATCGGCCCCGTCCAGCACGATCCCGCCGGCCTTGCCCAGCCGCGCCATCTCGGTCCGCGAGCCATAGCCCATGGAGCCCAAAAGCTTGTCCACGCGGGAGGTGGGGGTTTTCATCTTTCGTCATCCTCCGGCGAGCGCAGCGAGACCGGGGGACCCAGCGGCGCCGAAGGCGATCTGTTCAGGCAGGCTGGTTCGGACAGCGAGCTCCCGGCAGTTTCGCGCTCTCGCGCGCCGCTGGGTCCCCCGGTCTGCGCCGCTACGCGGCTTGCCGGAGGATGACGAAAGGAGGGCGGGCTCACTTCACCGCCTCGAACACCTTGTACCCGCCGCTGTCGGCGATCATTTCGACCCGCTTGAAGGCGTCCTTCAGCTCGGCCTCATAGGGCAGGTGGCGGTTGGCCACGATCCACAGCACCCCGCCCTTCTTCAGCAGGCCGGCGGCCTTGCGGATGAAGGCCTGACCCAGCCGCTTGTCCTCGGCCCCGCCGTCATGGAAGGGCGGATTGCTGACCACGAAATTCAGCTCGCCGACATCCTCCAGCGTCCGCGCATCGGCCCATTCGAAGGTCGCGCGCGGATCGGTGACATTCTTCCGCGCCGCCGCAATCGCCCGCCGGTCCAGATCGACCAGACGCAGCGCCGTCACCGCCGGCGACCCCAGCACCACCGTCGCCAGCGCGCCATAGCCGCAACCCAGATCCACCCCCGCCCCCTTCAGCGTCGGCAGGGCCTGGGCCAGCAGCAGCGACCCGGCATCGATCCGGTCCCAGGCGAACACCCCCGGCTGCGACCAGGCGTCGAGCCCCTCGACGAGGCGGGGCGCGCCCGCGGCGATGGCCGCCTCCAGCCCCGTCACCGTCTCCGGCCGGATGACGACGCAGCGCCGGTGGTGCGCCTTGGCGCTCTCCCCGACCTCGACGCCGAAGCCTTCGAGCTCCTTCTTCAGCCGCGACCCGCCCCTGTCCTTGGCCGCCATCACATCCAGCCGCCCACCCGGCTTCAGGGCCCTCAGCGCCAGCGCCAGCGCATACCGCCGCTCCAGGACGCCGGGCGGGGCGTAGATCATGATGTCGTCGGCCGAGCCTTCGGCCACATCCTCCAGCGGCGTCGAGCCGGGGATCAGCGGCGAAAGCTGCGTCGCCGCACCGGGCGGATCAAAGACGGCGGGCGGCCGGCCATAGAGAAGCGTGGTCATGGCGGCGCCTATAGCCGGAATGGCGCAAGACGCGAAACAGACCGGCACCACCATGCCGAAAGCAGACCATCGCCTGAGGGCGGGAAGCGGACGTTGCATGTTTAGTACGGCACCGCCCCCATGTGCGGCTGGCCATTCATCCCAGGCCCGAAAACAGCAAAGCTTCTCGCTGCGCGGGGTTGTTCCCCCACCCACAATTTACAACACTGATCCACGGACAGGGTGTCACGGCGGCGGCGACCCGTGGCGATCCGTGGGGAATTCTGGATGAGATATCGAGGAGCCAGGGCTCCGGGGCGAATGGCTGATCATGTTTTCCGGCATTGACGACCCTCGCCAGTGGGTGCTGCCCAAGGTAATCGTTGAGCAGTCGGAGCGGTGTCCGGATCGCATCGCCGTCAGGACAGTGGACGGCGAAACACTGACCTATGGGGAACTGGCGACCCAGGCGTCGCAGGTTGCAGGGCTGCTCGCCAGCCTTGGCGTTGAAGCCACAAGCCGTGTCGCGATCCTCGCCTCCAACAGTCTGGATTTTGTGCGGGCGTGGGCAGGGGTTCAGCGCCTTGGCGCGACGGCCGTGCTGCTCAATACGGAACTGATGGGTGATTTCCTGCTGCACCCGCTTCAGGATTCGGCACCGAGCCTGCTTGTGATCGAAGCGCGGCTGTTACCCCGGTTGGAGGCTGTCCATAAAGGCGTTCCAGCTCTTGAGAGGGTTCTGACGATCGGGGGCAACCGGACGGATCGCGATGCTTTCGACGCCTGGGCTGATATCGCCCCGTACGGAGGGCCGTTTCCAGAGCCAACCGATATAGCATCCATCATGTACACGTCAGGCACTACCGGTGCCCCGAAGGGCGTGCTCATGCCGCATGCCCACTGCTTTCTTTTCGGTCTGGGGGTGATCGAGAATCTCGGCGTAACTGAAGCGGATCACTACTACATTTGCCTGCCCCTGTTTCATGCCAATGGACTGCTTATGCAGCTGGGCTCTGTTCTGATCTCCGGCGCCAGCGCCACCATCAAGGACAGGTTCTCGGCATCGGCATGGCTCGGCGACATCCGGGCCAGTGGCGCAACAGTGACCCACAGTCTCGGTGCCATCAGTGCATTTGTCCTCGCCCAGCCCGAACGTGATTCGGATGTGGATCATCGACTTCGTCTGATCTTTTCAGCCCCGAATCATCCAGATCACGAGCGCGTTTGGCGAGAACGGTTCGGCATTCCGGCCGTAGTGGGCGGATACGGCATGACAGAGTGCAACATACCGCTCTACGGCGATCCAAATGACCCGAGGCCCGGAACTTGCGGACGGGTCTACGGGCGCTGCTTCGAAGTCGAAATTCGTCATCCCGATACGGACCTGCCAGTGCCCTGTGGTGATGTAGGCGAGATAATGGTTCGCCCGAAGATGGGGCCTGCGTTCATGGCAGGCTACAACGGCCTGCCTGCCAAAACCGTCGAGGCCTGGCGTAATCTCTGGTTTCATACGGGTGACGCGGGCCGAATGGACCAGGACGGCTACGTCACCTTCATCGACAGGATCAAGGACTGCATTCGTCGGCGCGGCGAGAATATATCGGCGGCCGACATTGAAGCCAGTATGGCGCGTCTCCCGGGCGTCGCTGAAGTCGCCGCCTTCGCTGTTCCATCGGATGTCAGAGGCGGCGAGGACGAAATCATGCTTGCGATCGTGCCGGAACCCGGCGCGAACCTTCAGCCTGACCTGATTGTCGCCCACGCAAGGGCTCACATGCCGCGCTTCGCACAGCCTCGCTACGTCGAATTCATGGCTACGTTGCCAAAGACCGGCACGGAAAAAGTACGCAAGGCGGACTTGAGATCGGCCGGAGTGAGCCTGAGAACGATTGACCTGGCGCTGTCAGCCCAGCCGTGAAAGCCGGAGTTGGCGAGTGTCCGCTCCGGGTCGATTGCCGCCGGTCGCTTGCGGCCCGGGAGCGGACCCTTCTCCCCTTGAGGGAGAAGGAAACTGAATGCTCACAATCCGCCGATTGTCAGCATATTTCGCGCCGCCAACCCTCTGACTTCGCGCGCCTTTCAAAAATTACAGCGTCACAAACCATCCGCGCCGGGGCCCGTGTCAGACTCCTCCCATCCCGTCGGTGGGGAGGGCGTCGGATCCAGCGCCCCGATGTCGGCGGGCTGTGGTCGAGCGATGAAGCCCGGGGGATGGATACCCCGGGGGTCCTTGCGCAGGTCGATGGATGGCCCCCGCCTGCTCGCCGCGCGCTTCCTGTGCGGACCGCTGTCTCATGTCCGCCGCGCGCCGTCGGCAGCAATGTCGGCGGCGGTGATCCGGTAAGGCCCGAAGCA
>CANMXH010000230.1 GCA_947501315.1 Caulobacteraceae bacterium
CTGTCGGTGCGAAGGTAGCGGACCCGGACCTCGAGGTCCTGCCGCTGCTCCAGGATACCGGCCAGCTGCGCCTCGCGCTGCACCATCAGGGCATCGCGCTCATGTCCACTCAGCAGCCCCCGCTGACCTGTCAGTGCCTGAACGCCCAGATAGGCAACCAGAAACAGCAGGATGGCAGACGGCAAAAATGGCTTCATCCGTTCAGGCATTACGAACGCTCCTTCTGAGCGTGGACTCAAGACTGACAAGTCCTGACCGAAAATGCCTAACAAACCGTAGCTTGGCGGGAAGATCTGGTGCCTTTGGGTCAGAAACCGGCGGTCGGATGGTTCTTCACAACGAACACAAAGGAATTCACGAAGGACACGACGGGACCGGGGACGCCTCCAGGCCGGTGGCTTCTTCCGCGCGCCGCGATATTGCGGCGTTCGCCGCCTCGACTCGATCGACGCCTTGGCGGCGATCCTGAGTCCTGCGCCGTCGGCAGGCTCGACCTTGGCATCCTCACAGGACCCGTTGTGTCCTTTGTGAATTTCTTTGTGCCCTTTGTGATGAACCAGCTCTCGCCGGGACCGGGGCGCAGACCGCGCGTCAGTCTTACCGGTTCAGCAGCATGCCGTCACCGAAATAGACACCCTGATCGCCCAGCATCTCTTCAATGCGGAGCAGCTGGTTGTATTTGGCGGTGCGGTCTGAACGGGCCAGCGAGCCGGTCTTGATCTGCCCGCAGTTGGTGGCGACGGCGAGGTCGGCGATGATGGAATCCTCGGTCTCGCCCGAACGATGGCTCATCACCGCCGTGTAGCCGGCACGATGGGCCATATCCACAGCATCCAGAGTCTCGGACAAGGTCCCGATCTGGTTGACCTTGATCAGGATGGAATTGGCCAGCCCCTCGCCGATGCCGGCGGCCAGGCGGGCGGGGTTGGTGACGAACAGGTCGTCGCCGACGATCTGGCAACGGTCGCCCAGACGCTCGGTCAGCAGGCGCCAGCCATCGAAATCATCCTCGGCGCAACCGTCCTCGATCGAAACGATGGGGAAGCGTTCGCACAGGTCGGCCAGATAGCTGACCATGGCCTCGGCCTCGAGCGTCTTGCCCTCCCCGGACATGACGTATTTGCCGTCCTTGAAGAATTCCGTGGCGGCGACATCGAGGCCGAGGTGGAAATCCTCGCCCGCCAGATAGCCGGCCGCCTGACCGGCGCGGGTGATGAAGCTCAGCGCCTCCTCGGCCGAGGCCAGGTTGGGAGCAAAGCCGCCCTCGTCGCCGACATTGGTGTTGTGGCCCGCGTCCTTCAGCTGTTTGCGCAGGGCGTGAAAGATTTCCGAGCCCATGCGCAAGGCTTCCGAGAAGCTCTCGGCACCGGTGGGCAGGATCATGAATTCCTGGATGTCGATCGGATTGTCGGCATGGGCCCCGCCGTTGATGATGTTCATCATCGGCGTCGGCAGGACGCGGGCCGAAACGCCGCCCAGGTAGCGGTGCAGCGGCAGCCCCGAGGAGATGGCGCTGGCCTTGGCGACGGCCAGGGAGACACCGAGAATGGCGTTGGCGCCCAGCCGGCCCTTGTTCTCCGTGCCGTCGAGGGCAATGAGGGCCTCGTCGATGCGACGCTGGTCCTCGGCGTCCATGCCGCTGAGAGCGTCAAAGATCTCGCCATTGACGTTGTCGACCGCCTTGCCGACGCCCTTGCCGCCCCACAGGTCCTTGTCGCCGTCGCGCAGCTCGACGGCCTCATGCGCGCCGGTCGAGGCACCCGAGGGCACGGCGGCGCGGCCAAAGCTGCCGTCATCGAGGATCACATCCACCTCGACCGTCGGATTGCCGCGGCTGTCGAGGATCTGGCGGGCGACGATATCGGCGATGTCGGTCATGGGTGCGCTCTGCTGTCGAGGAGAGCGCGGGGTTTAGCCCAACACCCGGGGAATCGCCAACCGTCAGGCGCAACGCCGCCAGCCGGAATGCAGAACGCACGAAAACGGCGCGCGGTGAACCGCGCGCCGTCATTCATTCAGACGAAGCCGGTGAAAGACCTAGTCTTCCTTGGGCGTCAGAACCTGACGGCCACGATAGGTGCCGGTCTTCAGGTCGATGTGGTGCGAGCGACGCAGTTCGCCCGTGTCCTTGTCCTCGACATGCGGGTTGGAACCCAGCGAGTCGTGCGAGCGGCGCATGTTGCGACGCGAGGGCGATACTTTGCGCTTCGGAACGGCCATGTCCGTCTCAATCTTCTTGGAGTGGCACCGGTAAGGGCGCGAAAACAACAGCGGCGGCCCGAAAGAGCCGCCAGCGAGCGCGGGCTTATGCCTCAACCCGGCCCGGAGTTCAAGCGGGAGCTTGTCCTGTTGCCATCATCGCCCGATCCGCCCGTGACAGGGCGAAATACAGACTGTCCTTCCAGACCCCGCCGACGTTCCAGGTGCGCTCGCCAAAGCCGGTCCGGACAAAGCCCAGCCGCTGCAACAGCCGAATCGAGGCGGCGTTCTCCGGATCGACGTCTGCGGTCAGGGTGTCGACGGCCCGGGTGTTGAACACATGGTCGATAACGGCCCCGACCGCCTCGCCCGCCAGCCCCTGCCCCCAGACGTCGGGATGCAGGATGTAGCCGACGTCGGGCATCACATAGAAGCCGGCCTTGCCGATCACCCGGCCGTTCCATTCGACGACGAAGTCGGGATGGTCGGGCCCGTTGGCGATCATGGCGTCCAGCCAGTCCCGGCTCTGATCCAGCGTCTCGTAGGGCGGCGTCGACCACCAGCGGGTGGCGCGCGGGTCGGACAGGACGGCGTGCATGGCCTCCAGATCGGCCGGGCGGGCGGTGCGCAGGATCAGGCGGGGGGTGCGGATCTCCACCGGCTCAATCCAGCCCGCGTTCCATGACGACGAAATAGAGGTCGTCGCGTTTCGGCAGGCCGAAACGGGGATTGCCGTAGGGAAACGGCAGGGTGTCGCCCGTCGGGAGGTAGCCCAGCCGCTCGTACCAAGCGATCAAGGTTTCGCGCTGAGGGAAGACCGAAATGCGCATCCGGTCGGCGCCAAACAGCGCTTTGGCCGCTGCCTCGGCAGCGGTCACAAGCTGCCGGCCTACCCCGAGCGACTGCATGGGCGGAAACACCGAGAGCATGCCGAAATAGCCGCATCCGCCCCCTCGATCCGCAATGAGTACGCAACCTGCAAAGTTATCCCCGCGCCACGCAGTCAGGATTCTCTGGGTCGGATCGGCAATAATCTCCGCAAGGTCATCCGGGTCGGTGCGTTGGCCGGCCAGCAGGTCAGCCTCCGTCGTCCACCCCACCCGCGACGCTTCTCCCCGGTAGGCCATCTCGATCAGCTTGTGCAGATTCGGAATGTCGTCCGCCGTGGCTTCGCGAATGTAGAGCCTAATCATGGATCAGCATTTCGCTGACCGCCTCGCCGATCGCAAGCGAACTGGTCAGGCCCGGGCTTTCGATCCCGAACAGCGCCACCAGACCGTCGAGGCCGTGGACCTCCCGACCATGCATCTGGAAATCCGGCTGCGGCTCGCCCGGCCCGTGCAGCTTGGGGCGGATACCGGCGTAGTCGGGGACCAGCGC
>CANMXH010000231.1 GCA_947501315.1 Caulobacteraceae bacterium
ACAGCCCCGATCGGTGTGCTCGATCTGGCCGGCGTCCGGTTGGGTCGCGACTATCCGCGGCCCCTGGTCGATCATGCCATGGCGCGGGAGCGGGCCCTTGAAGCCCTCAAGACCGTCGTCGGCAGCCGCGCGGCCGCAGAGGATTGACGGCATCGCCGGTTCGCCCGCAGGGTCCGGGACATGAGTACTGTAACCGCTGAAAGTCCCGCTACCGCGGCGCGAACCCCGCCGGTGTTCGCCCTCCTGCTGCGTCTTCTGACCGCCAACTGGACCTGGGGGCGGCTGACCCTGACCCTGCCCAATGGCGAGGTGCACCAGCTTGAGGGCCGAACGCCCGGGCCGAATGCGGTGATGAATGTGATCGACTATCGTTTCGCCCGGCGTGTGCTCGCAAATGGCGATATCGGCTATGCCGAAGGCTATATCGCCGGCGAGTGGGACAGCCCCCATCTGGCCGTGCTGCTCGAGACCCTGGCCAACAACTACGACCACATCCGCCGGCTGTTCGACGGCAATGCCGTGATGCAGGCGTTCAACTGGCTGTCCCACAAACTCAACCGCAACAGCCGGACCGGTTCGAAAAAGAACATCCACGCCCACTACGATCTGGGCAATGGCTTCTACCGGGCCTGGCTGGATACGACGATGACCTATTCCTCGGCGCGGTTCGCCACGCCGGACCAGTCCCTCGAGGATGCCCAGACCGCCAAATATGCCGCCCTCGCCCGCCTGATCGGGCTTGAACGCGGCCACAAGGTGCTCGAGATCGGCTGTGGCTGGGGCGGGTTTGCCGACTATGCCGCGCGGGTCGTCGGCGCCCATGTCACCGGCATCACCATCTCCCGCGAACAGCACGATCTGGCCAGTCAGCGACTGTTCAATGCCGGCCTGTCGGACATGACGTCCATCCAGATGGTCGACTATCGCGATGTCGAGGGTCGTTTCGACCGGGTCGTCTCGATCGAGATGTTCGAGGCCGTGGGCAAGGAATACTGGGCGGCCTATTTCGACAAGATCACCGCCGTCCTCAAGCCCGGCGGACGGGCAGGCCTGCAGATCATCACCATCCAGGACGCCCTGTTCGAGGAGTACAACGCCCGCACGGACTTCATCCAGAAATACATCTTCCCCGGCGGCATGCTGCCGTCCGAAGGCCGCCTCCAGCCCGTGGTCGAACAGGCCGCCCTGCGCTGGGACACGGTCGAGCGGTTCGGCCAGGACTATGCTGACACGCTGAAGCTCTGGGACGAACGCTTCCAGGCAGCCTGGGGCGATATCCGGCGGATGGGCGGGTTCGACGAGCGGTTCCGCCGCCTGTGGCGCTTCTATCTGGCCTATTGCGAAGCCGGGTTCCGCTCGGCCCGGACCGATGTGATCCAGCTGGCGCTCACCCGGGCCTGACGGCACCCAGTGCCTCGCGGCAGGCCTCAGCCTCATCGACCATCGCCTGTCGCCGCGCTGCGTCCCAGCCGTCCAGCGTCCGATAAGGCATGGCCAGTCGCACATTGCCGCCCAGCCGGGGCCGGTTCCGCTCCAGAAAGCCCCAGTAAAGCCGGTTGAAGGGGCATGCCCCCTCGCCGCTCTTCAGCTTCACATCATACCGGCACCCGGCGCAGTAGTTGCTCATCCGGTTGATGTAGGCCCCCGAGGCGGCATACGGCTTGGTGCCCATGATGCCGCCGTCGGCGAAGGTCGCCATGCCCCGCGTGTTCGGCATCTCGACCCACTCATAGGCGTCGGCATAGACGGCCAGATACCAGTCATCGACGGCATCCGGATGGACACCCAGCAGCATGGCCAGGTTGCCGGTGACCATAAGTCTCTGGATGTGATGGGCATAGGCATGGTCGCGGGTCGTGCGCACCGCATCCGCCACGCAGGCCATGCCGGTCTCGCCGGACCAGTAGAACCCCGGCAGGCTCCGGTCGGCGTCCAGGGCATTCCGCGCGCCATACTCCGGCATCTTCAGCCAGTAGATGCCGCGCACGAACTCGCGCCAACCGAGGATCTGGCGGATGAACCCTTCCACCGCGTTCAGGGGAGCCCGGCCGGCGCGATACTCCGCCTCCGCGCGACGGCAGACCTCCAGCGGGTCGAGCAGACCCAGATTGAGCGACGTCGACACCAGTCCATGCCACATCCACGGCTGACCTGACGCCATGGCGTCCTGCCAGGTCCCGAACGACGGCAGGATGTCCGCGAGAAACGCCGCCAGCGCCGCCTCCGCCTCTTCGGCCGTGGTCGGCCAGCCGAAGCCCTCAAGGGTGCCGAAATGGTCGCCGAACAGCCGTTCGACATCCGCCATCGCCTCCCGCGTCACCGCATCGGGGGTCGTCCGCAACCGGGGCGGCGGCGTTACCCCCCGGGGCAGCCCGGCGCGATTGTCCTTGTCAAAATTCCACTGTCCGCCGACCGGATCCTTGCCGTCCATCAGCAACCCGGTCTCGCGCCGCATCTCGCGATAGAAGAACTCCATGGTCAGCGTCTTCTTGTCGACGGCCCAGCGCTTGAACCGGTCCAGCGAAGAGATGAACCGGTCATCCTGGCGTGTTTCGACCGGAATACTGGTCGAATTGGCGAAGGCGGACAGGGCCTCGGCCAGCCGCCACTCGCCGCATTCCGTCATCACCACGCCACTGAACATCTGCGATGACAGGGCCCGCTCCAGCTCCCCTGCGATCGAGCCCGTATTCCCCGCCTGATCAATGCGCACATAGCGAACGGTCACGCCCCGCCCCTCCAGCCGCGCTGCAAACTGGCGCATGGCCGCGAACACCAGGGCGATCTTCTGCTTGTGGTGCCTGACATAGGTGGCCTCGTCGCGCACCTCGGCCATCAGCACGACATCGACCGAGGGGTCGAGACCCCGCAGGGCCGACAGCCCGTCGGACAGCTGGTCACCCAGCACCAGTCTCAGGCTTCCACCGCCCGGTATGCTAGGTTGAACCATGACCGACATCGCCCCCTTGATCCCGACCACGGACCTCGCCGCCCGTCTCGGCGATCCGGCCCTTAGACTCATCGACGCCAGCTGGCATCTGGACGGCCGCGACGGCCGGCCGGATTTCGAGGCCGCGCGCCTGTCTGGCGCAGTCTTCTTCAATCTGGAAGCCTCCTCGGACCAGAAGAGCCACTTGCCGCACATGCTGCCGTCGCCCGACGCCTTCGCAGCCCGCATGGGCAGGCTGGGGATCGCGGACGGAGACAGTATCGTCGTCTATGACACCGTCGGCATCCGGTCCTCGGCCCGGGTCTGGTGGATGCTCCGCGCCATGGGCGCGCGCAACGTGCGCGTTCTCGACGGCGGCCTGCCGAAATGGCGGGCGGAGGGGTATCCGGTCGACGCCGGCCCGGCGCAACAGCCGCTTCCCCGGACCTTCATCCCGTCGGCGCGACCGGAGGGGGTCGCAGATCTCGACGCCGTCCGCGCCGCCCTTGAGGCCGGTGATCAGGTGCTGGACGCCCGCGCCGCCGACCGGTTCGACGGCCGCGCGCCCGAGCCGCGCGCCGGTCTGCGCGCCGGACATATGCCCGGGGCCCTCAACCTGCCCTTCCCCGGCATACTGAACCCCGAC
>CANMXH010000232.1 GCA_947501315.1 Caulobacteraceae bacterium
AGAGTTCCTGATTATAGGCCCCGATCTCGGTGTATTTCGCCAGCCTCGGCTTCACCTCATCACGGAACAGTGCGCGCATGTCCGCCTCGGAGCGCATGCTCTCGACCACGACCACCAGCTCCGGCTTGTTGGAGGAGGCCCGGACCAGCACCCACGATCCGTCCTCCAGATGTACCCGGACGCCATTGACGGTGATGGTTTCGACGATCTTGCGGCCCAGAATCGCGCCACCGGCGTCGGCCAGGGCCTGATATTCGGCCACGATCCGCTCCAGCACCCCGTATTTCAGCTCGTCATCGCAATGCGGCGACATGGTCATGGAGGTCCAGGCGTCGGGCAGGGCCGCCTTCAGCTGTGACAGCTTTTTACCGGGATTGCGGTCCAGCATGGCGAGGACGGCACCGGCTGCGACGATGCCGTCATCATAGCCGCGGCCCAGCGGCGCATTGAAGAAGAAATGCCCCGACTTCTCGAACCCCGCGAGCGCCCCCAGTTCGGCGGTCTTGCGCTTGATATAGCTGTGGCCCGTCTTCCAGTAGACGACGTCGGCCCCGTTGGACTTCAGCACCGCGTCGGTCTTGTACAGGCCGGTCGATTTCACATCGACCACGAAGGTGGCGTTGGCGTGCAGGGCCGACAGGTCGCGGCCCAGCATCAGGCCGATCTTGTCGGCATAGATTTCCTCGCCCGTGTCATCGACCACGCCGCAGCGGTCGCCGTCGCCGTCGAAGCCCAGGGCCAGTTCAGCCCCCGTCTCGCGCACCCGGGCCGCCATCTGCATCAACATCGCGTGATCTTCCGGGTTCGGATTGTATTTGGGGAAGGTCCAGTCGAGGTCGGTATCCATCTCGATGACCTCCGCTCCCATCCGGCGCAGGGCCTCCGGCGCAAAGGCCCCGGCGGTGCCGTTGCCGCACGCCGCCACGACCTTGATCGGCCGGCTCAGCTTCACCTTCGCCGTGATCTCTTCCAGATAGCGCTCGCGGAAGCCCTCGACCCGCGTCAGGGCTCCGCCCGGACGGGCCACGCCCTCGCCGTTCAGGACGATGTCCTTCAGCCGTCCGATCTCGTCGGGGCCGAAGGTCAGGGGCGGATTGGCCCCCATCTTGACCCCGGTCCAGCCGTTCTCATTGTGGCTGGCCGTGACCATGGCCACGCACGGCGCATCGAGCGCGAACTGGGCGAAATAGGCCGTCGGCGACAGGGCAAGGCCGATGTCCAGCACCTCCATCCCGCCTTCCAGCAGACCGAGTGTCAGCGCCTGTTTCACGCTGAGCGAATATGAGCGGAAGTCGTGCCCGACGACGATCCGCGGACGCTGGCCGATCTCATGCACATAGGTGGCCAGCCCCAGGCCGAGCGCCTGGATGCCCAGCAGATTGATCTCCTTCTCCAGGATCCAGCGCGCGTCGTATTCCCGGAACCCCGTGGCCTTGACCAGCGGGGTGGTCTCATACTCGGCCGTGTTGGGACGCAGGTCGGAGCGGGGCTTTTGCATCGGGAACCTTGGGGGAGGGGCTGGGTTACAGCTTGGCTATAGGGCACCGGGGGTCACGCGGACAACAACGCGCTGTGTCCGGCAAGGCTGCGAGGCTGCACCGCCTGACCCTTGTCTTGACCCACGCCGCCGCCGGTCCTACCCCCCGAACGGACAATCCGGAGATTTCAATGCCCCGCCTGATCCTGCTCCGCCATGGCCAGAGCCAATGGAATCTCGACAACCGGTTCACCGGCTGGGTTGACGTTGACCTCACCGCTGAGGGCGAGGCCCAGGCCCGGCGCGCCGGCGAACAGATCGCTGCAGCAGGCTTCCGGCCTTCGGTCATGTTCACCTCGGTGCTTAAGCGGGCGACGCGCACGGGGGCCCTGGCCCTCGACTCCGCCGGTCTGAGAGATGTTCCGGTCATCCACGACTGGCGCCTGAATGAGCGCCACTACGGCGGCCTGACGGGCCTGAACAAGGCCGAGACGACGGCGACGCATGGCGAGGCCCAGGTCCTGATCTGGCGACGCAGCTACGACATTCCGCCCCCGCCGCTGGCACCGGGCGGCGAGTGGGATTTCGCCGGCGACCCTCGCTATGCGGGGCAGGCCATCCCGGACACCGAAAGCCTCAAGACCACGCTCGACCGCGTCCTGCCCTACTGGGATGAAGCGATCGTCCCGCGGCTCAAGGCCGACGAGGACGTGCTGATCGCCGCCCACGGCAACTCCTTGCGCGCCATCGTCAAACATCTCTTCGCCGTCCCGGATGACCGGATCGTCGCCGTCGAAATTCCCACCGGAAACCCGCTGGAGATCGATCTTGACGCTTCGCTCAGGCCTGTCGCGGCCCGCTATCTGGACGCGGCACGAGCGACCGAGCTCCCGTCGATCGGAGCCCACGCATGATGACGCCGCAGCAGGCCTCCGACGACATCCGCTTCATGGGCCGGGCGATCGCCCTGGCCAGGGACCGGATGGGCCAGACCTGGCCCAATCCGGCGGTCGGCTGTGTCATCGTCAAGGATGGCGAGGTTGTGGCCGAGGCTGCCACCGCCGCCGGCGGCCGTCCCCATGCCGAGGAACAGGCTGCGCCCGCCGCCGGAGAGCGGGCACGCGGTGCGACCGCCTATGTGACCATGGAGCCCTGCGGTGCGCGCTCCTCGGGCCGCACCTCCTGTTCTCATTTCCTGATGGATGCAGGGGTCAGCCGCGTTGTTGTGGCCGCTGTCGATCCCTCGCCGTTTGCCGCCGGGCGTGGCGTGGAACGCCTCAGGAAGGCCGGACTCCAGGTCGAGACGGGCCTGCTCGCAGCGGAGGCGGCGGTCCTCTATGAGGGCTATCTGCACCGGGTCGAGACCGGCCGCCCGATGGTCCGGGTCAGCGCCGACGGCGTCGGTTTCGATGCCCGGTTCGCCGCCTCGGCCAAGGCTGACCTTACCACCGAGCTGAAACGTCTGGGCGAGGCAGGCTACACCCGCGTCTGGGTCAGTCCCGGCGAATTGGCGGACGCGCTCGCGGCCCAGGGGCTGCTGACGGCCTGATCTCGCCGGGTAGCCGCTGATCGCAGACCGTTCGGGAGGCAGAGAGCCGAGGCAGTGTTCGCCCTCGCCTGGCTGTCGGCCAGCCATCCAACCACCGGCTCTCCTCACCCTTCCCCACAAACGCTTCCTTAAGTCGCAGGGTGCCATATCGGGGCGATGTCGAAGTCTGCTGTCCCTGCCGCTGGAAGGCGCATCAAACAGAGCGAACGGGAGGCTGCCCGCATCAGGCCTGACCTTCCGTGGCGGGCCGATCCGGGCGATGGAATCATGAAGGGGCCGTGCGTCCTCAAGACCATGGACCCTGTCGCATGAACCTGGTTCGCCGGCGTTTGTCACAGGGTGACCTGGACGTCCTCATCGCGGCACATGAGCGTCTGGCCGACGGTCGTCCTGGCGGCCGCCGCCTCATGCTGAAATTCATGGATCTCAGCGGGCTGAACCTGTCGGGCCGCAGATTGGCCGAGTCTGATTTCAGCGGCTGCTCGCTGGAAGACGCCAGGCTGGCGGGGGCCTGTATGAACGGTGCCGTGCTGTTCTGCGCCGATCTG
>CANMXH010000233.1 GCA_947501315.1 Caulobacteraceae bacterium
CGGGCTCGGCCGGCCCGGGGTCGTCATTGCGGTTCTCGACCTTTTGCGCGGCCTTGGCTGCGGTGGCGATGGCGGGATTATCGGATCGCGCCAGCCGCTCCAGCGCTGCTTGTCCGGCCTTGCCGCTTTCGAAGCGCAGGAAGCGGTAGTCGAATTTGTCCGGCGTCACCGCACCGCGTTCCAGCCGGGCGACCTGATCCATAACCGACAGGCGGGCGGGGTCCAGCGCGGGGCTGAACAGCAGCAGGATGACGCCCACGGTCAGCAGGGCGGTCCAGATGTTGGTGCGCTCCAGCGGGCGCATCCAGTCGCCCTTGCGCCAGAAGGGACTGAGGGCGGCCCAGCCGTAACCGGCGGCATAGGCGATACCGACGAGGGCGCAGGCGGCGGCGATGATCCGGTCCGGGGTCAGGCCATACTGGCCGATGCGCAGCGACAGGCCGAGGACGGCGAGGATGACCAGCGGGGTGAGCAGGACCGCGGCGACCCGCACGGCGAAGCGCAGCACCAGCGGCGGCAGGTTGTCGGGGCGGCCGTCCTGATAGGCGGTGTTGATCAGGATGATCAGGGCGGCGGCGGCGGCCAGCACCAGGGAGGTGGCATTGCCGGTCTCCCACAGGGCCTCGAGACCGGTGAAGGGCAGGGCGGCGAGGAAGCCGGCGGCCAGCACCGTCATGACCAGCAAAAGCCATGACAGCAGCATCAGGGCCACGGTGCGGACGCCGCGGATCAGGCCGTCGCGGACGTCGGTCAGATGGACGGCGACGGCGAAGACCAGGAAGGTGACGGGGATGGCGAACCAGGTCTCGCGCAGCAGGTTCTCGAGAAAGGCGAGGCCGATGACCTTGAACAGGGCCGCACCCAGCAGGAGCAGGATCCAGAAGGCACCGGTGAAGCCGAGCGACATGGCCAGTTGCACCCCGGCCTTCCAGGTGGTGTCGAAATAGGCTGGAAAGCTCGCGATGCGGCGGCGCTCGAAATCGGCCGGGGCAACCAGATGGTGGCTGATGAACAGGGCTGCGGCCGAGAACAGCACGACCGGGGCGGAAAGATAGGGCAG
Organism: Caulobacteraceae bacterium; assembly: GCA_947501315.1. Lineage (GTDB taxonomy): Bacteria > Pseudomonadota > Alphaproteobacteria > Caulobacterales > Caulobacteraceae > Brevundimonas. The sequence goes on from CANMXH010000233.1 coordinate 1,061, forward strand.
GTTGCGCAGGGTGTCGGCACTCTGGCGGGCGATGTCGTGAAGGCCCAGCAGAGCCAGGGCGACGCCTGCGACGGCGGTCCAGATCGCCAGGGTGACAGGGCGCAGCCGGCCGACCCCGGCCAGAAGCACCAGCGGCAGGAAGGCGACGACGAGCAGCAGGGGGCCGAACAGCAGGGGCTCGGTCGCTGGCCAGACCTTGACGTCGCTGTCCGCGCTGCGTTGCAGCCAGTAGAGGCCGAGGCCCTGCAGCAGGCCGATGCCGATCCGGATCGGACCCAGCAGGGGCGAGGTGGTGCCGCCAAGGCTGTCGCGGCCGGTCGCTTCGGTGGTCTCGGTCATGATGCGCTTCCCCTCGAAGCGGGGATGTGACCCTGATCGGCAGTGCTTGGGAAGGGCCTTCTGCCCGGGTTGTCGCCTGGTCGCATCATCGGATCGATTTGCAAATCATATCACAAAAAGATATCATCAGTCCGACATGAACAGCGCTCAGAAGCAGACGCTGGCGCGGATCATGGGCCAGCCAACGCCGGCGAATCTGCGCTGGTCCGAGATTGAATCTGCTCTGCGTGCCCTTGAGTGTGAAATCAGTGAAGGCAGCGGTAGTCGGGTTCGGGTGGCTTTGAACGGGGTCAGAGCTGTGTTCCATCGTCCGCATCCTTCACCGCAAGCGAAACAGAGTTCGGTTCGCGCCGTCAGGGATTTTCTGACCTCGGCCGGAATCAAGACGGAGACCTGGGATGCTTGAATACAAAGGCTATTTCGGCGTCGTCGAAGCCGACGAAGGCGCCTTCTTTGGCCGGGTGGCCGGGTTGCGCGACGTCATCACCTTCGAGGGGCAGTCGTTCACCGAGGTCGAACAGGCGTTTCAGGGCAGCGTCGATGACTATCTGGCCTTTTGCGCTGAACGCGGCGAGACGCCGGATCGGACCTTCAGCGGCAAGGTGCCGTTGCGTCTGGACCCCGACCTGCATCGCCGGGCGGCTGCGCGGGCTCAGGCAGAGGGGGTGAGCCTGAATCAGTGGATCGCCCGGCGCATCGAGACGGCGGCATGAGCCATCCGGATTTCTTCGAAGGCTTGATGGATTGGCCGGTCTACGGGCCGCGTGACAGCCGGATCGCGGATCGGGTCGAGGAACTCGCGGCGATGGGTCAACGGCTGGTCGAGATCGAGGACGTTATTCTGGCCGCCCTTGATGCAAGACTGGTCGCCGTCAGGAATCCGCCTACGTCATCCTGACCCGTTGATTTCCGTGCTCCGCCGTGTATAGAGCGCGCTTCTTCCGTCGCAGCTTCGGCCGCGGCGGTCCTGTCCGAGAACTTCGGGGTCCGGGGGCCACCCAGACCGTAAATGCCAGAGAGCCCTCTGGTGCCGTGGGGAGATGGGGATGCAGACGACGTCAGACGTTCCGGTATCCGGGCGTCGGGGTTCGAGCTTCCTTCGGACATTTCGACCGGCCTGAACGCTTCGCAGCGATGCGACACGCTTTGGCCAATCCGTCGTCGGGAATAAGCCCGGCGGCGAATACAGACTGGAGACCGCAATGGACCGCGCACAAAAAGCCGAGTCGATCGAAACGCTGAAGGGCGTTTTTGCCGACGCGGGCGCCGTGGTCGTGACCCACAATCTGGGTCTGACCGTTGCGGATATGGAAGACCTGCGTGGACGCCTGCGTACTGCCGGCGGCACGTTCAAGGTGGTCAAGAACCGCCTGGCGCTGAAGGCGCTCGATGCCGCTGAAGGCAGCGATTACCACGGCCTGTTCAAGGGTCCCGTGGGCATCGCCTATGCCGACGACGCGGTGACGGCCGCCAAGATCACCGCTGAATACGCCAAGGCCAACGACAAGTTCGTGGTTCTGGGCGGCTTCATGGGTGACAAGATCCTGGATGCAGCGGGCGTGGGCGTTCTGTCCAAACTGCCTTCGCTGGACCAGATCCGCGCCTCGCTGCTCGGCCTGCTCAATGCGCCCGCGACCAAGGTTGCCGGCGTCGTGCAAGCCCCGGCGTCCCAACTGGCCCGCGTGTTCAGCGCCTATGCCACCAAGGACGCCGCGTAAGCGGACCCGCCTCTTTCATCTCTGCAAACTCTCTACTGAAACCCAATCCTCCGAAGGAAACACACCATGGCCGATCTCGCCAAAATCGTTGAAGACCTTTCCGCCCTGACCGTGCTGGAAGCCGCCGAACTGTCCAAGCTGCTGGAAGAAAAGTGGGGCGTCAGCGCCGCTGCTCCGGTCGCCATGGCCATGCCCGCCGGCGGCGGTGCCGCTCCGGTCGAAGCTGCCGAAGAGCAGACCGAGTTCACCGTTGTCCTGATCGACGGCGGCGACAAGAAGATCAACGCCATCAAGGAAGTCCGTGGCGTTCGTCCGGACCTGGGCCTGAAGGAAGCCAAGGACCTGGTCGAAGGCGCTCCGCAGAACGTCGTCGAGAACGTCTCCAAGCAGGTTGCCGACGAAGTCGCCAAGAAGCTGACGGAAGCCGGCGCCAAGGTGCAGATCAAGTAAGAAG
>CANMXH010000234.1 GCA_947501315.1 Caulobacteraceae bacterium
CCCGCGCCTGTAACAAGGCGTGATCGACTGTAACGCCGATTGCGGTTTCGTCGCTTGTCAGGCGTCTCTGGTGCGAGGGGGGCCGCTTCAGCCGCCCGATCCGTCCGCCAGCGCGCCAGTTCGCAAGGTTCACCTTGCCGCCATTTCAGAGTTGCAACAATCGGCGCGACGGCTGAAACACTCCGGCAAGCCGGCTGTGGTCGAACAGGGGCAGAACAACAACGGGAGCTGACCACTCATGCTGACCCTGATCGCCCTTTCCGCCGCACTGATGCAGCAGACTCCGGCCCCGCCGGTTCCGCCGGCACCCCCTGAGGTCCGCACCCGGATCATGCTGATGGGCGCTGACGGACCCGGCAGCCTCGACAAGGATGGCGACGGCCAGATCACGCGCGAGGAGTTCGCTGCGCCGATGAACGACCATTTCGCCCGTATGGACGCGAACAGCGACGGTCGCCTGTCGACCGAGGAGCTGTCAGCCGGTCATGTGGGGATGGCAGGCGAGGGTCACGACATCATGATGATGCATGGTCCGGGTGGCCCGGGCGAACGGCATGTCGAAATGCGTCGTGTCGATGGTGGCGAACCGGGTGTCCGCGTCGAGCGGGTGGTAACCCAGACAATCTTCGTCGATGGCGCGCCCGGTGCAGAGGGCCGGCGTGACATCGTGATTCACAGCGGACCCGGCGGTCCGGACGGCCCTCCCGAAGCCGAGGGTCGCCGCGAGACCTGGAGAGAATGGTCGGCCCGACGGGGTCAGCGGCCGGGCGGAGGTCACGGTCCAGCCGGCATGCCGCCCCGGATCGAGCTGCGCCGGGTCGACGGGCCGGGCAGTGAGCCCCGGGTGATGGTCTTCTCGGGCCCTGAGGGTCTGGCTGAGCTCGTCGGGGGCCCGGGCGAGGGCGGGCCGGGCCAAAGGATCGAGATCAGGCGCGTCGGTGGCCCCGGCGGTGAGAACGACCTCGACGCAGACAACGACGGCAAGATCAGCGAGGCCGAGTTCAGCGCGCCCCTGCGCGAGGCGTTCGCGCGCATGGACGCAGATCGTTCGGGCTTCATCGAGGCCGGCGAGCGTGGCTCCGGTGATGGCACCGAGGTCTTCGTTCACCGCATTGAAATGCGACAGAATAGTGAAGACTGATCCGTACGGCGGCCTGGTGGATTGAACCAGGGGCCCGGTGCCCTCTAATGGCGTCATGATCCCGCGACGCCTCTTTCGGATGCTGACGATCCCGGCGGCGATGAGTCTTTTGCTCATCGCCGCGCCCGTTTCTGCGGCCGGCCCGGGGGTGCCCCCTGTTGTCTCGACCGCGCCTGTCGCCGTCAGCCCTGAGCGGGCCCGGATGAACCAGCGGGTCTTCGACCGGGTCTGGAACGAGGTACGCAGCCAGTATTACGATCCCGGCCTGCATGGGGTGGACTGGAACGCCGCACGCCGGACCTGGCGGCCGGTTGCGCTCGCAGCTCCGGACGACCGGACCCTGTATCAGGCGATCGGCGACATGCTGGACCTGCTGGATGACGATCATGCCGGTGCCGCTTCGCCAGCCGTGGCGCGCCGTCAGGACGCTCTGCGCAAGCGCCGCCCGGCCATCGGTCTCTCCCTGCGGGCGGAACCCTCGGGCGACGCCTGGCTGATCGAGCAGGTTCGGGCGGGATCGCCCGCAGCCGAGGCAGGTGTCTCGGCGGGTTGGAGGCTGATGACCGGTGAGGGGGCGCTTTGGACGCCGGATCAGGATATCGCCGAGGGCCAGTCCGTGACCCTGTCGCTGGTCGACGGCGAGGGTGCCGCGCGGCCCCTGGCCCTGACTCCTCGCATGATGGAGCCGACCCCCGCCTTCGTTGCTGACCGTTCACGACCGGGTGTGCTGGTGCTGACGGTGGACGGCTTTGAGCTGGGGCTCGGCCGCTGGATGGGTGAGCAGCTGCAGGACCTATCGCCTGAGACGGATGTCGTCATCGACCTGCGGGGCAATCCCGGCGGACGGCTGGCCGAGGCAGACGCAGTGCTCAGCTGCTTCCTGCCGCTTGACCGGCCGTGGGCCGCCCGGACGGGGCGGTCGGGTCGGCGCATGGAGCTGCGCACGGCGGGTGGATGCGGGACGCTGGAGGTGCCGGTTGTGAATGACGTGGCCGTGCTCGTCGACGGCAACAGCCGCAGCGCCGCTGAACTGACCCCCGCTGCCCTTCAGGAGGCGCGCCGGGCGGTCGTGGTCGGAGCCCCGACCGCAGGGTCTGTGTTGATATCGCAGGAAACGCGGCTGCCGGACGGCGGACGCCTGAGCCTCAGCCGTGCCGACTTCGTCACCTCGGGCGGGGTCAGGCTGGAAAAGCGCGGCGTCACGCCCGATGTGGCCGCGCCTGTGACTCTGGAGGATCGGCTTGCCGGTCGGGATCCCGGTCTGGACGCCGCCCTGGCAGCCCTGGCCGAACCCCGTTCCCAGCCCGCGATGGCGCTTCAGGCCGCCCCGGCGCTCTAACCCGCGACGACCCTGACCCGGGATGCCGCCTCGCGCGCCCGCTCGCGGGCCTGCTCAACCGTCTCGCCGCGCGCCGTGGCCACGCCCATGCGGCGAGTGACGAAGCTTTCGGGCTTGCCGAACAGGCGCAGGTCGGCGGTCGGCACCGACAGGGCCTCGGCCACGCCCTCATAGGCCACCCCGACAGCGTCCATGCCGCCGTAGATGACCGCACTGGCACCGTTGTCGCGCTGGCTGACATCGACGGGCAGGCCGAGGATGGCGCGGGCGTGCAGGGCGAATTCGCTCATGGTCTGGGTGGCCAGGGTCACCAGACCGGTGTCATGCGGGCGCGGCGACACCTCCGAGAACCAGACCTGGTCACCCTTCACGAACAGCTCGACCCCGAATACGCCGAGGCCGCCCAAGGCATCGGTGACCTTGCGGGCAATGTCCCGGGCCGAGGCGAGGGCGGCGGGCGTCATGGCCTGCGGCTGCCAGCTCTCGACATAGTCGCCCTTGACCTGACGATGGCCGATGGGGGCACAGAAGTCGGTGCGCACGGTGCCGTCACGCAGCGAGCGGACGGTCAGCAGGGTGATCTCGAAGTCGAAATCGATACGGCCCTCGACGATGACGGTCGCCGTTTCCACCCGCCCGGAGGACTGGGCATAGGCCCAGGCATTGGCGGCGTCCTCGATCGCATCGATCATCGACTGGCCCTTGCCCGAGGACGACATGACCGGCTTGATGAAGACCGGCAGGCCGATGCGGTGCGCGGCCTCGGCCAGTTCGGCGGCGGAAGTGGCGAAGGCGTAGGGGCTGGTCGGCAGGCCCAGCTCCTCGGCCGCCAGCCGGCGGATGCCTTCGCGGTTCATGGTCAGCTGGGTCGCGCGCGCAGTCGGGATCACCGTCGCCAGTCCCGCCGCCTCGATCTGCGCCAGCACATCCGTGGCGATGGCCTCGATCTCCGGCACGATGATGTCCGGGGCCTCCACCATGATCAGACCGTTCAGGACCTGTGGATCGGTCATGGGAATGACGTGGCTGCGGTGCGCCACCTGCATGGCCGGGGCATTGGGATAGCGGTCGACGGCGATGACCTCGGC
>CANMXH010000235.1 GCA_947501315.1 Caulobacteraceae bacterium
GCCTGCAGATGGACGACGACCAAGCATCCGCGCCCCGCGCGAAACCTTCGCCATGCTGAAACGGCTGCTGTTCCCCCGGGAGGGTGGGGGTCAGGCTGCCCGGTCCAGCTCCGCCATCTGCTGGATCCGTACATAGTCGGTCTTGCCGGTGCCCAGCACAGGGACCTCCGCGACGTGCACGATCTTCTTGGGCACGGCCAGTTCGGGTGCGCCGTGGTTGCGGGCCCATTCGGCCAGGCGGCCGACGTCTGCATCGCGCCGGTCCGTGACCAGCACCAGCTTCTCGCCCTTGCGGGGGTCGGGGATGCAGACCACGGCATGCCGCGCTTCGGGCCAGACGGCGCTCGCAAGACCTTCCACGGCGGTCAGTGAGACCATCTCGCCGCCGATCTTGGCGAACCGTTTCATGCGTCCGAGGATCGAAACGTAGCCGTCCTTGTCGATATCGACGATGTCGCCCGTGTCGTGCCAGCCGCCGGCCAGGGGTTCGACAACCTCGGGATCATCCGGCGACAGATATCCCTGCATCACGTTCGGCCCGCGCAGGAAGAGTCGCCCGCCTTCCGGGATGCCCTCGACCGGATCAAGCCGCCATTCCATGCCGGGGATCATCTGACCGACCGTGCCCGGCCGATTGGCGTCGGGGTGGTTGATGGCCACGATCGGCGCAGCCTCCGTCGCGCCATAGCCTTCTAGCAGTTTGAGGCCGTGGAAGCGGGTGTTGAACAGGTGGTGGGTTTCGGGCCGGACCCGTTCCGCTCCCGCCACCACGAATTCGAGCGTGTCGAAATCGTCCGGCGACGCAACGCGGGCGTACTGGTTCAGGAAGGTATCGGTCGCGAACAGGATCGAGGCCTTCACCTCGGGCAACAGTTCCACGATCTGTTTGGCATGCAGGGGCGACGGGTACTGGAAGGCCTTCATGCCGTTCAGCAGCGGCAGCAGGATGCCGCCGGTCAGGCCGAAACAATGGAAGGTCGGCAAGGGGTTGAACATCACCCATTCCGGCTTCAGCTCGATGAACTGGGACCCCTGCCGCACGTTGGCGACCAGGTTCCACTGGCTCAGCACCACACCCTTGGGCATGCCGAAACTGCCCGAGGTGAACAGAATCACCCCGGTTGAGGACGGATCGGTCTTCACCCGGAATTTCCTCGGCATCATGCCGGCCATCAGCCCATAGAGCTTGTCCTGCAGGCCGATGGTTTTGCGGACGTCATCCAGCCAGACGATCTCCGCCACCTTGCCCAGTTCCTCCATGAGGTCCTCGAGCTTGGCCTGGTTGATGAAGCGTTTGGCCGACAGGATCTTTTTCAGCCCGGCCGCCTTGATGGCCGCCTTGATGTTGCTGACGCCAGAGGTGAAATTGAGCATCACCGGCACGCGGCCGTGGGCATGAAGCCCGAAATAGGTCACCACCACGCCGGAACTGGACGGCAGGAGGATGCCGACCCGCTCGCCCGGCTGGGTCATGTCCGCGATCTTGCGGCCGAGTACGAAAGCGGCCCGGATGAGTCCGGTGTAGGTCAGCGGATTCCGGTCGATGTCCTCGAGAATTTCCTTGTCGCCAAATTTCTCCCGGGCGGAGATGAGGGCGTCAAAGACCGTTTCCTCGACGTGACGGGGGTCCAGGGGTACGCGCAAGTCCATCCTCCGTGCGGATGCGGTTGTTCCGCATCCTTGTTATGCTTAGGCCAGACTAGGGGCACCGCGTCGCGTTGAAAAGGTGCGTTACCGGGCGTGAGAACCGGCCTGCCTTGCCTTCGCCCCGCGGAAGGCCGACATAGCGGCATCGCACAGCCCGGAGCCCGCGACGCCTTGGTCACGCTGATCGACACCCTGACGAAGACGCCGGCGGAACTGCGTCACCCCGAAAAGCAGAACCGCCCCGAGACGGCGGTGCTGAAGAAGCCCGACTGGCTGCGCGTCAAGGCACCCGGTTCGGGCCAGTACAATGCGACAAAAGCCATCGTGAAGGACAAGGGCCTCGTCACCGTCTGTGAGGAGGCGGCCTGCCCGAACATTGGCGAGTGCTGGAGCCAGAAGCACGCCACCCTGATGATCATGGGCGACACCTGCACCCGGGCCTGCGCCTTCTGCAACGTCAAGACGGGCCTGCCGCAGCCGCTGGATCCGGAAGAGCCCGCCAAGGTCGGCCTGGCCGTGGCGCAACTGGGCCTGAACCATGTCGTCATCACCAGCGTGGACCGGGATGATGTGTCCGACGGCGGCGCTGCCCATTTCGCCGAGGTGGTGCGGCAAATCCGCCTGCAGGCCCCGGACACCACGATCGAGATCCTGACGCCCGACTTCCTGCGCAAGGACGGGGCGGCCGAGGTGATGATCGACGCCACGCCCGACGTGTTCAATCACAACCTCGAGACCGTGCCGCGGCTGTATCTGAAGATCCGGCCCGGGGCCCGCTACTTCCACAGCCTGCGCCTGCTGCAGATGGTCAAGGAACGTGATCCCAACCAGTTCACCAAGTCCGGCATCATGGTCGGCCTGGGCGAGACCCGCGAGGAGGTCATGCAGGTCATGGACGACATGCGCTCGGCGAATGTCGACTTCATCACCATCGGCCAATACCTGCAGCCGACACGCAAACACGCCGCCATCGACCGGTTCGTCACGCCGGATGAGTTCAAGGCCTATGAGGCCATCGCCCGCGCCAAGGGCTTCCTGATGGTCTCATCCTCGCCACTGACCCGCAGTTCGCACCACGCCGGCGACGACTTTGCCCGGCTGAGGGCCGCGCGTCTGGCGCAGACGGGACGCTGAGCCGCGCTTGGCCGTCCACCGCGTCACGAAAATCCTGCCCTGGACGCCGGCCCAGCTGGCCGAGCTGGTCGCCGATGTCCGCGCCTATCCCGAGTTTGTGCCCTGGGTGAACTCGATGCGGGTCTGGAACGAGCGCGAGGAGGCCCCCGGGGTATCGGTGCTGGACGCCGAGGCGGCGGTCGGCTTTTCCTTTCTCAGGGAGCGGTTCTCGACGTGGTCGCGTCACGACCGCCACAGGAACACCGTCGAGGTCGGCCTGATCCGCGGGCCGTTCCGGCACCTGAAGAACCGCTGGGAATTCTTTCCCGATCCGGCCGGGTCTCGGGTCGAGTTCATGATCGACTTCGCCTTCAAGTCACGGCTGCTGGACGGGATGCTGCACGCCAATTTCGACCGCGCCGTGAGCAAGCTGATGGCCTGTTTCGAGGCACGGGCGGTGCATCTCTACGGTCCGAAGGCGTGAGCTTCGACTTCGATGCGACGGTGGTGGGTGCCGGCGCGGTCGGCCTGGCCTGCGGCCGGGCTCTGGCGAAGCGGGGCCTGTCGGTGCTGGTATTGGAGAAGGAGCCCCACATCGGCCAGGGCGTCTCCTCGCGCAATTCCGAGGTCATCCACGGCGGCCTCTACTATCCGACGGGTTCACTGAAGGCGCGGTTCTGTGTCGAGGGGCGGCGGGCGCTCTATGCCTTTCTCGACAGCCACAAGGTCGACTATCGCAAATGCGGCAAGCTGATCGTCGCGACCGACGACAC
>CANMXH010000236.1 GCA_947501315.1 Caulobacteraceae bacterium
TACGACCACTCCTATTTCTTCATGGCCAGTTTCATCGCCGACCATGTGGCCTTCCACGCGAAAAGGCTTAAGGCCTGAGCGCATGACTGACGCCGCCCACGCCGAGATGTTCGCCGCCCTGTGCAAGGAGGTCGGCTTCTGCCTGCATCCCAAGGGGGAGAAGCGGGTGCTGGAGGCGCTGCCCAACGGTCTGGACGCGGCGACGCGGGCGGTGTTCGACGCCGAGGGTGTGGATTTCGCCTCGGCCACGGGTGACCTGCGGCGCGCGGTGCGGGATTGTCTGAAGGCCAACTTGCCGCAGGCCTGAGGGGAACGAATTCCGGCCGTCGGGCTTGGGTTCCGTGGCCGGGTCCCCAGATGGGGGTCTGCGAAACCCTGTCGAAGGAAACACCCCATGGCCTTTGTGCTGCCGCCCCTGCCCTATGCCCATGACGCCCTGGAGCCGGCCATCGACAAGGCGACGATGGAATTCCATCACGGCAAGCACCATCAGGCCTATGTCGACAATCTGAACAAGGCGATCGATGCCGATCCGGCCCTGCAGGGCCGGTCGCTGGAACAGCTGTTCGCCTCGATGTCCGGGGTGCCGAAGGCGGTGCGCAACAACGGCGGCGGGCACTGGAACCACAGCCTGTTCTGGGAGCTGCTGGCACCGGTGGGCATGACCGGCGAACCCTCCGACGAACTGGCCGCTGCCATCGACCGCGACCTCGGTGGGATGGAGGCGTTCAAGGCGGCCTTCAACGCCGCCGGTGCCGGCCAGTTCGGCTCGGGCTGGGCCTGGCTGATCGTGCAGGACGGCAGGCTGAAGGTCACCTCGACGCCCAACCAGGACAATCCGCTGATGGATGTGGCCGAGGACAGGGGGGCCGTGGTTCTGGCCGCCGATGTCTGGGAACACGCCTATTATCTGAACTACCAGAACCGCCGGGCCGACTATCTGAAGGCCTTCTGGACGGTGGTGAACTGGAACAAGGCCAACGCACTGTTCGCGGCGGCGATGGCCTGAAGGCAGGGGTCAGCCTTGACGGATGGACGGCGCGCGGTCATAAGCGCGCCCTTCACGTCGTCGGGTCCGCCCGTCTGCGCGAACCACTACGGACGATGCGTGGACCGCCGTTGAGATCGTCTCTCCAGTTGGGGAGGGACCGGGCCGCATCACGAAGAAGAGTGACACATGTCCAAGCGCCATAGCGCCAAGTACAAACTCGACCGGGTCATGGGTGAAAACCTGTGGGGTCGTGCCAAGTCCCCCGTCAACAAACGCTCGTATGGCCCCGGCCAGCACGGCCAGCGTCGCAAGCAGAAGGTCTCGGACTTCGGCCTGCAGCTGAAGGCCAAGCAGAAGCTGAAGGGCTACTACGGCAACATCACCGAGAAGCAGTTCGCCGCGACCTATGAGGAAGCCTCGCGTCGCAAGGGCAACAGCTCGGAGAACCTGATCGGCCTGCTGGAGTCGCGCCTCGACGCCCTGGTCTATCGCGCCAAATTCACCCCGACCGTCTGGTCCGCCCGTCAGTTCGTCAGCCACGGCCACGTGACCGTGAACGGCAAGAAGGTCGACATCGCGTCGTACCGTCTGAAGGTCGGCGATGTCGTCGAGGTCAAGGAAAAGTCCCGCAACATGGCGCTGGTGCTCGAAGCCCAGCAGTCGTCGGAGCGCGACATCCCCGACTATATCGAAATCGGTGACCGCGGCTTCTCGGTCCGCTTCGTCCGCGTGCCGGAACTGGCCGATGTGCCGTTCCCGGTGAAGATGGAGCCGAACCTGGTGGTCGAGTACTACTCGTCCTAAGTGAGGGCGCTAACGCTCGCCCCCGGGTCCGGCCAGAGGCCGGCCCGAGGACAAGCCAAGGCGGTCGCTCGCTGCTTGAGCGCGGAATGCCAGAGACTGAAAAGGCCCCGGAGCGATCCGGGGCCTTTTTGCTTTGTGGGCTCGGGGGTTCCTTACCAAAGCTTCACTTGGCCCGTCTGGTGAGGGTCGCTTTACATGTCCCTGGAACCTTGAAGGGGGCAGGGATGGATCGCAGGGTGTTTCTCGGGACGGTGGGGGCAGCGGCCGTTCTGCCGGCGGCCGGATGGGCGCAGGATGCCGCGCCCGGCTGGGTCAGACTGCCGACCGAGCCCTATCGCGGCAAACAGGACGATATCAGCTTCGTTGACGCCCTGACCGGCTGGTACGGCAACGGGGCCGGCAAGCTGTTCAGGACGACCGACGGCGGCCAGACCTGGGTCAAGCAGATGGACCGGCCCGGCACCTTTGTGCGGGCGCTCGGCTTCATCGATGAGAAGCGGGGCTTCCTGGGCAATATCGGGCCGGACTATTTCCCCGATGTCTCGGACGCGACGCCGCTGTATCGCACGCGCGACGGCGGCGAGAGCTGGGAGCCGGTCGTGATCGACGGCCCGCCGGTCAAGGGCATCTGCGCCATCGACATCCTGAAGACGCCCTTCATCAATGCGGGTGTGCTGGATCATCGGGTGACGGTGCGGGCGGGCGGCCGGGTCGGGACGCCGGCAGCCCTGGCGACGTCGCGCGACGGCGGCGAGACCTGGACCTCGGAAGACATGACGGCCCATACCGCCATGATCCTGGACATCCATTTCATCAGCGAACAGGTCGGCTTCATCGCCGGGGCGTCGGACGGCGATGTTCAGGTGTCGAAAGCCGTCATCCTGCGCACGGACGACGGCGGACGCAGCTGGACCCGTGTCTATGAGGGCAGCCGTCCGTGGGAGCTGACCTGGAAGATGGCCTGGCCCTCCGCGAGCGTCGGCTATGTCACGGTGCAGAGCTACAATCCCGATCCGGCGGCGTCGCAGCGGTTCGTGGCGAAGACCACCGACGGCGGTCTGACCTGGAGCGAGCTGCCGTTTGTCGACAATGCCGCCGTGCGCGAGTTCGGCATCGGCTTCATCAGCGAGACCCGCGGCTGGGTCGGGGCTGTGCCGGGTGGCTATGAGACCACCGACGGCGGGGTGAGCTGGAAACCGGTCCGGATGGGCAATGCGGTGAACAAGCTCCGGATCGTGCCGCTGCCGGGCGGAGGCCATGCGGTGTTTGCCATCGGGGTCGAACTGCACCGGCTCGATCTCCCGGCCTGAGGCGGTCGGGAGTCCGTGCGACCCTTCCCCCGCCCGCCGAACTGATTTCAGACCGCCCAGCTGGCCGGGTCGTCGAGATCGATGACGCTGTTCTGGCTGTGGATCACCGACACTGTCGTGCCGGGATGGCCGTCGGCGACCTGGACGCGCGCGTGCAGCTGATTGGCGAGAGCCCGGACGATGCTGGTTCCAAGGCCGGGCGTCGCGCTTTCCGGGTCGGTCGGCATGCCCACGCCGTCATCGGCAACGGACAGCGTCCAGTTGGGGCCATGGCTGTTGTAACTGACGATGATCCGCCCCTTTCGCCCGCCCGGGTAGGCGTGTTTGAGCGAATTGATCACCAGCTCGGTCACGATCAGGCCAAGGCTGATCGAGATGTCAGCGTCGACGACGCTGTCATCGCAGTTCACA
>CANMXH010000237.1 GCA_947501315.1 Caulobacteraceae bacterium
CCCAAGGGTATGGCTGTTCGCCATTTAAAGTGGTACGTGAGCTGGGTTCAGAACGTCGTGAGACAGTTTGGTCCCTATCTGCCGTGGGTGTTCGAAGCTTGAGAGGATCTGTCCCTAGTACGAGAGGACCGGGATGGACATACCTCTGGTGGACCTGTCATGACGCCAGTTGTGCAGCAGGGTAGCTATGTATGGAATAGATAACCGCTGAAAGCATCTAAGCGGGAAACTAACCTCAAAACAAGGCTTCGCTGAGGATCGTGGAAGACTACCACGTTGATAGGCCAGGTGTGGAAGTGGGGCGACCCATGAAGCTTACTGGTACTAATAATCCGATCGGCTTGATCGTTTCTCAGCAAAACTCATTCGATTTTTACTCGGTTATTCACCGAGACTGACAATGTCTTCTCACAATCGTCTATCCGCCTGGTTGACCTGGTGGCTATGTCGGAGGTTCCCCACCCGATCCCATTCCGAACTCGGTCGTTAAGCCCTCCAGAGCCGATGGTACTCCGTCTCAAGGCGTGGGAGAGTAGGTCGCCGCCGGGTCTACCAGACGGATAGATGATTGTATTACGGGCCGTCGCCCGTTCTCTCGAACAGCTCTTCCCTTACACTACCGTTTGCCGCGGGATGGAGCAGCCCGGTAGCTCGTCAGGCTCATAACCTGAAGGTCGCAGGTTCAAATCCTGCTCCCGCACCCAAGATCTGAAAGCCCCGCCCGGTTTCGCCGGCGGGGCTTTTTGTTGTCTTGAGCATGGCCGGACTTGAAACTCACTGGCACCCAACCACGGGCGCCAGTGAGCCAAGGCTTATGGCACGCCCGTCATCCCCGCTGCGTGTCCCACCACCGCACGGCGTCCGCGTCGCGGGCGCTGAGCCCGGGATAGGCGGGGTCGGAGCCGACGTCCGGCACGCGCCGCCATGAGCGGGCGCATTTGGGGTTGTCCGTGATGGGTTGCACGACCGCAGCGACATTGATGACATCCGACATCCGGAACGCGTCTGCCGGCGGTGAGCCCTGAACAAGCTGGACCTGGCTGACACGGAAGATGTCAGCGATCTCCTGCTGGTCGAAGCCCTCGAAGGCGAATGCGATCTGTTCGTCGGTCACATAGACGGTGAGGGCGGCGTCGAGGCCGGTGCCAATCCGCTTTTCACGACGATCAATCTCGAGAGCCCCGTTGGTTACCAGAAGGACGCGTTCGATTGCCTTCCAGCGGGTCTTCTCGCTGGGATCCTGCCAAGCCACCGGCGTCTCCGGGATAACACGGGCGCAGTTGGAGCCCCCGTCCGGGTAGCGCGTGGCCCACGCCTCTTCCATGGTGAAGGGGGTCAGGGGGGCCAGCCAGGCGATGAGGCGCATGAAGACCTCATGCATGACGGTGCGGGCCGCCCGACGGCGGATCGCGTCGGGGCGGTCGCAGTAGAGGCTGTCCTTGCGGATGTCGAAATAGAGGGCCGACAGGTCGTTGGAGCAGAATTCCAGCACCGGCCGGACCACGTCCTGGAAGCGGTAGTCGGCATAGGCCTTGCGGACGTCGCGATCGAGTTCCCACAGCCGGTGCAGGATGAATCTCTCGAGCGGCGGCATCTGGTCGAGCGGCAGGTATTCAGCCTCGTCGAAGCCGACAACGGCGCCGAGCAGATAGCGGACGGTGTTCCTGAGCTTGCGATAGGCGTCGACCGTGGTCTGCAGGATCTGTTTCCCGATCCGCTGGTCCTCGGCATAGTCGACCAGCGAGACCCAGAGCCGCAGGATGTCGGCACCGGATTCCTTGATGATGGTCGCGGGGTCGGTCGTATTCCCCTTCGACTTGGACATCTTCTCCCCGTTCTCGTCCTGGGTGAAGCCGTGGGTCAGGACGGCGTCATAGGGGGCGCGGCCGCGGGTGCCGCAGCCTTCGAGCAGGTTGGACTGGAACCAGCCGCGATGCTGGTCGGAGCCTTCGAGATAGAGGTCCGCCGGCCAGTGCGAGGGGCGGTCGCCGGTATAGCCATGGGCCGGGTCGCGCGTTTCGAGCGTGAAGGCGTGGGTGCAGCCGGAGTCGAACCAGACGTCGAGGATGTCCTCGATCTTTTCGAACCGGGCCGGGTCATGCGCGCCGAGGAAGTCGGCGTCGGGACGGGTAAACCAGGCGTCAGCGCCCCCTTCGGCGATCGCGGCGGTGATGCGGGCGTCGACGGCCGGGTCGTGCAGCGGCTGGCCCGTCTGCTTGTCGACGAACATGGCCAGCGGCGTGCCCCAGGCGCGCTGGCGGCTGATCAGCCAGTCCGGGCGGCCCTCGACCATGGACCGGATGCGGTTGCGTCCGGCCTCGGGGTGGAAGTCGGTCTTGTCGATGGCCTCCAGCGCGCGATCGCGCAGGGTGCCGCGATCGTCCAGCGCCGCATCCATGCGGATGAACCACTGCGGAGTGTTCCGGAAGATGATCGGGGCCTTGGAGCGCCAGCTGTGGGGGTAGGAATGCTCCAGCCGGCCGCGGGCCAGCAGGGTGCCGGCCTCGATCAGCTTGTCCATCACGGCCGGGTTGGCGGAGCCGAATTTGCCGGTCTTCTTGCCCTCGGTCTCCAGCACCTTGAGGCCGGCGAACAGGGGAACGTGATCGTAGTAGGCTCCGTCGGGGTCGACGGTGTCCGGCACCTCATGATGGCCGTGGGCCTTCCAGACCTCGAAATCGTCCGCGCCGTGGCCGGGGGCCGTGTGGACGAAGCCGGTGCCGGCGTCGTCGGTGACGTGGTCGCCGGCGAGCAGGGGCACGGAGAAGCCATAGCCGGGCGCGAGCGCCGCCAGCGGGTGGGCGCACTCGAGGCCGGACGGATTGAGGTCGTCGACGCGGGTCCAGCCGGCGATTTTCGCAGCGCGGAAGACGTCTTCGGCCAGTTTGTCGGCAACGATCAGCCGGTCGCCGGGCCTGGCCCAGGGCTCGAACTCCAGCCCGGTCTCCATGGCCGTGACCTCATAGAGGCCATAGGCGATCTCGGGACCGTAGCTGATGGCCCGGTTGGCCGGGATGGTCCAGGGCGTGGTGGTCCAGATGACCACCGACGGATTGGCATGGCGGAAGGCCAGCAGGTCGTCGGGATGCGCATCGGTCGCGCCGGTGACCGGGAATTTGACCCAGACCGTCGGGCTGACGTGGTCGTGGTATTCGATCTCGGCGTCGGCCAGGGCGGTGCGCTCGACCGGCGACCACATGACCGGCTTGGAGCCGCGGTAGAGCTGACCCGAATTCTTGAATTTGTGGAACTCCGCGACGATGGCCGCTTCGGTCGTGAAGTCCATGGTGGCGTAGCGATTGTCCCAGTCGCCGAGGATGCCGAGCCGCTTGAACTGTTCGCGCTGCACATCGATCCAGCCGGTGGCGTATTCGCGGCAGGCCTGACGGAACTCGGCCTTGGAGACCTCGTCCTTGCGCTTGCCCTGCGAGCGGTAGCGTTCCTCGATCTTCCACTCGATCGGCAGGCCGTGGCAGTCCCAGCCGGGAACGTAGTCGACGTCATGGCCCAGCAG
>CANMXH010000238.1 GCA_947501315.1 Caulobacteraceae bacterium
ACCGCCGCTGCGCCCTTGCGCCCCTCGGTGATGGCGGACACCACCTCGGCGAAGGTCGCTGCAAGGGGAATGGTCGCAGGGGCGGGCGGGCGGTCGCCCATCCAGTCGCGAACACTCTGCAGGCTCATTCCCAGCCTGCCGCCGGGATGATGCAGGCCGAAGGCCTCGGCGGTGAAGCCGCGCCGGTCCATCAACACCATGGCCAGGGCATCGCCGAGGGCCAGGGTCATGAGGGTCGAGGTCGTGGGGGCCAGGCCGTTGGGGCAGGCCTCGGCCACCTGCGGCATGGCCAGGCAAACGGCGGATGAACGGCCAAGGAAGCTGGCGGGCCGCTGGGTCAGGCCGATGACCGGAATGCCCTCGCGCTGGCAGTAGATCAGGGGGTCGCGCAACTCCCGGCTTTCCCCGGAGTTGGAGATGGCCAGCAGGGTGACGTCCTTGCGCAGCATGCCGAGGTCGCCGTGGCTCATCTCCGCCGGATGGACGAAGAAGGCGTTGGTGCCGGTGGAGGCGAGCGTCGCCGCGATCTTGCCGCCGATATGGCCGGACTTGCCCATACCGGTGACCACCAGATAGCCGGGACGGGACAGGATGATGTCGCAGGCGCGGGCGATGCCGTCGTCGAGGCCGGACTCCAGGGCCTGAAGGGCGGCGATATTCAGTCGAATGACCGCGCGGGCGCGCTCGGTCATGGCGGCGGGATCGGCGGACAGGGCAGGGGGGGTGCTCATTCAGCCGATTTGGCCCATCCCGGGGGGATTCACAATCGCAACCCGGCACGGTGCCGTCGCCGATCCGCCCGTTCCATGGATCGGATCAGTAGATCTCGAACAGGCCCGCCGCCCCCATTCCACCACCGACACACATGGTCACCACGCCGTATCTGGCCCCGCGCCGCTTGCCCTCGATGAGGACGTGGCCGGTCATCCGGGCACCCGACATGCCGTAGGGGTGACCGATGGAGATCGCACCGCCCGAGACATTGAGCCGGTCATCGGGGATGCCGAGCCGGTCGCGGCAGTAGAGCACCTGCACGGCGAAGGCCTCGTTCAGCTCCCAGATGCCGATGTCGTCGATGGTCAGGCCGTGGCGCTTGAGCAGTTTGGGCACGGCAAAGACCGGGCCGATACCCATTTCGTCAGGCTCGCAGCCGACAACGGCCATGCCGCGATAGGCGCCGAGCGGCTGCAGCCCGTGCCGCACCGCCTCGCCCGCCTCCATGATGACGCTGGCCGAGGCCCCGTCCGACAGCTGGCTGGCGTTACCGGCGGTGATGAACTGGCCCCGATCGATGGATTCGCCGGCTCCGAAGACCGGCCTCAGGGCGCCCAGGCCCTCAAGGGTGGTGTCGGCGCGGTTGCCTTCGTCCATCGACAGCGTGATCGCCTTCCGGGAGGTCTCGCCGGTCGCCTTGTCCGTGACCAGCATGGACGTGCTCATGGGCGCGATCTCGGCGTCGAGTCGACCGTCGGTCTGGGCCTGGGCCGTGCGCTGCTGGGAGCGAAGGGCATATTCGTCCTGCAGCTCGCGGCTGATGCCATAGCGGCGGGACACGATCTCGGCGGTCTCCAGCATCGACATATAGATGTGCGGTGCCAGCTTCAGCAGGCCGTCATCCATGGCGCGATGCATGTTCATGTGGGGGTTCTGGACGAGGGAGATCGACTCCAGCCCGCCGCCGACCACCACCTTCTGATGGTCCTGGATGACCTGTTTCGCCGCGGTTGCGATGGCCATGAGGCCGGAGGCGCATTGCCGATCCAGGCTCATGCCGCCCGTGGTCACCGGCAGGCCGGCGGCCAGGGCCGATTGCCGGGCGACATTGGTCCCGGACGAGCCCTGCTGCAGTGCCGCCCCCATGACCACGTCCTCGATCTCGGCCGGATCGATACCCGCCCTGGCCACAGCGTGACGGATGGCGTGGCCGCCCAGCTGCTGCGCCTGGGTGTCGTTGAAGGCTCCGCGATAGGCGCGGCCGATGGGCGTGCGGGCGGTAGAGACGATGACGGCTTCGCGGGACATTCGGCGTGCTTCCTTGGCTGGGGCACAGGCGCTTGCGACGCGGTCGCTCGCGGCCCGGGCGCGACATGGTTCGAACCCTAGGCGCTTGCCCTTGGGTCAAGGCAAGAGGTCAGGCGAGGGCTTGCTGTGCTTTCGTGAGCTCGATGATGCCCTGTGCCGCGCCCATCTCCGGCACGATCTCGCCGGTGCGGTCCGAGATCTCGGCGAACCGGGCGGCGACCTGTTCCGGCGCATCGTCGCCGACGGCGCGGATGCCCTGGGTCAGGGTGACATAGGCGCGTTCGAAGCCGCCGGCCCCCGCGGTCAGGATGCAGCGGCTCGGTGCCTCCTCGCTGACCAGATGCAGCAGGCCGGGCGTCACCGTGTCCGGGCCCAGCAGCTCCAGCGGCAGGCGGGCACCGAGGTCCTCGGTCATGCGGGTGTGGGCAGTCGGAGCCAGGCAGTTGACCCGGATGTCATTCTTCGCGCCTTCGATCGACAGGGTCTGCATCAGCCCGACGAGGGCCATCTTGGCCGCGCCATAGTTGGACTGGCCGAAATTGCCATACAGGCCCGAGGAGGATGTGGTCATGACGATGCGGCCGTAGTTGGCGTCGCGCATGATGTCCCAGACCGCCTTGGTGCAGTGAACGGCCCCCATCAGATGCACGTCCATGACGAAACGGAAGTCGTCCAGCCCCATCTTGGCAAAGGTCTTGTCGCGCAGGACGCCGGCGTTGTTGACCAGGATGTCGACCCGGCCCCATTTCTCCATGGCTGCCGCGACCATGGCCTCGACCGCGACGAAATCGGTCACCGAGGCTGCATTGGCCATCGCTTCACCGCCCGATGCGACGATTTCGGCCACGACCGCCTCGGCTGCCGTGGCGGACCCGCCCGAGCCGTCGCGGGCACCGCCCAGATCGTTGACGACCACTTTCGCGCCGCGTTTGGCCAGGCCCAGGGCGTGTTCACGCCCCAGGCCGCCGCCGGCCCCCGTTACGATCGCCACGCGCCCGTCAAATCGCATCGTCATCCAACCGCTCCCATTGAAACACCGCTTCCTAGCAGCCGTTGCGCCCGGCGAAACCCCGTCCAGTGTGTTGAAACGGCGCCACAGTTGCCACATTCGTAGCCAAAACGGGGAACTCCGGAAGAACATTCTCGTTCGGCCTTGAGAGCTCCCCGTATAGATGGAGTATCAGGGCAACCACTGATCATGAGGGATAGAATGAAGCTGAAACTTCTTGCCGGCGTCGCGATTGCAGGGCTGTTCTCAGCCGGCGTTGCCAACGCCGAGCCGAACGGCTGGTACGGCGCGATTGATGCGGGCTACCACACGATCGGCACCATCGAGGCTGACGGCCAGCGTGGCCCGCAGTTCGATATCGAATCGACGGACGACTGGGCGGCGTTTGCCCGTCTGGG
>CANMXH010000239.1 GCA_947501315.1 Caulobacteraceae bacterium
CACAATCGTCGGCAACTGTCACCCATAGCGGACCGACGCGGTGCATCAATATATTGAATTACAATAGGTTTATTGGGCTACAAAAAGCCTGGTGGAGCCGAGGGGAGTCGAACCCCTGACCTCGTCATTGCGAACGACGCGCTCTACCAACTGAGCTACGGCCCCCCTACCCCACTGGACGGAGGGGTGCAGGCGAGGGCGCGACATAAGGGGGGCGGGGAGGGAGTGTCAACGGGGGTGGCGTTGCCGCAACCCGGGGGCAGGGCCTGCCGTACCGGAATCGTTGGACGGGCGACGCGGTCACGCTAGAAGCAGGACAAATCAGGTTTCGGGAGCATCGGAAAGCATGGCGGCGATCATTGGTTTCATCTTCTTTGTCATTGACGCCCTGCTGGGGCTGTTCGTGCTGGCCGTCATCGTCAGTGCGATCCTGAGCTGGCTGTTCGCCTTCGATGTCATCAACCACCGCAACCGGTTCGTGAACCAGCTTGCCTACTTCCTGGACAGGGTCACCGGTCCGGTTCTGATGCCGCTCCGCAAGATCATCCCGTCGCTGGGCGGCATGGATATCACGCCGATCATCGCCCTGATCCTGATCCATGGTGTGCGGGTCTACCTGCTGCCTGCCTCGCAAGCGGCGCTTCTGACACTCTTCGGGGCTTACTGACGGACCACCCCTCATCGGGCCTTGCGCCGTCCGGCAGGGGTCCTAAGGTGCCGCTCCGACCGGGCTTTCCGCCTGCCAGCTATCCGGACTTCATGACCACGATCCGATCCGTCGCCATTATCGGCGCAGGCCAGATGGGCGCAGGCATCGCCCAGGCCGTGGCCGTGGGTGGCTATCAGGTGCTGCTGTACGACGCCGCCGCCGACCGTGTCCCCCAGGCCCAGGCCGCCATTGCCGCCAGTCTGGCGCGGCAGGTCGACCGGGGCCTGGTCGACCAGGCCGCGGCCGACGCCGCCCTGTCGCGTATCGTGCCGGCTTCCTCGCCGGCCGCTGCGGCGAGGGCCGATCTGGTGATCGAGGCGGCGGTCGAGGATGAGGCCGTGAAAAAGTCGATCCTGGCCGAGCTGGTGCCGCATCTGGGTCCGCACACACTGCTGGCGTCCAACACCTCCTCGATCTCGATCACCCGGCTGGCCTCGGCGACGGACCGGCCCGACCGGTTCATCGGCCTGCATTTCATGAAGCCGGCCCCGGTGATGAAACTGGTCGAGATCGTGCGCGGCATCGCCACCTCGGCGGACACCTATGAGACGGCGGTCGCCTTTGCCGAATCCCTGGGCAAGACCACGACCAACTCCGAGGATTTTCCCGCCTTCATCGTCAACCGCATTCTGGTGCCGATGATCAATGAGGCGATCTACACCCTCTATGAAGGGGTCGGGAATGTCGCCTCGATCGACAAGGCGCTGAAGCTGGGGGCCAACCATCCGATGGGGCCGCTGGAGCTGGCCGATTTCATGGGGCTGGACGTCGTTCTGGCCATCATGAATGTGCTCCATGAAGGTCTGGCCGACACCAAATACCGGCCCTGTCCCCTGCTGGTGAAATATGTCGAGGCCGGCTGGCTGGGGCGCAAGTCCGGGCGCGGCTTCTATGACTATTCCGGCGACACACCGGCGCCGACGCGGTGAGTCCGGCGTCATGATTTCGATCCCGGAAAGAGCCGAGGATTTTCCCGGCCAGGAGCGGGTGACCTGGCGACGTGAGCCGCATTGGCGGGTGCTGGCGGCGATCGCCGGGGCCCTGTGGCCGCCGATCCCGATCACCCTGATGATCTGGCCGCCGCAAAACTGGGGGCCCTCGCTGGAGGTCGACCCCCGCCTTGTGGCCCTGGTCATCGGTCTGATTGCCGTGCCGGTGGGCCTGTGGCTGCTCCGGCGCGAGCGTGAGCGGACGGGGAAGCCGTCGACACGGCTGGGCGTGGTCTGGCGGTTCATGTTCTATGGCGGTCTGCTGGCAGCCGGGCTCCAGGCCCTGTTCGCCCTGATCCTGTGCGTCTTCGGCTGGTTTGAGGCGGGCGGCATCGCCCAGGCGGCGGGCGCGACGGAGACCACCCTGCTGATCTATGGCGTCGGCCTGCTGCCGGTCGCGGTCATGATCGGGGTCAGCTATGCCCTGTGGGCGGGCCTGTGCGTTGCCTTCATCGCCTGCCGGCCCCAGCCCGAGGTGCGGGACCGGCTGGGCGTCCTGGGTGACCGCGACGAGGCCTGACCGGCGTCCGGTCTGACGGACTCCCTTACCGAGAATTCATTTTCCAGCCCGGTCGGCATCAGCCAGACTTGTCGTGACGCGCTCGGGGGAAATGTCATGGCCGCTGTTGAAACCGAAGGCGCGCCGCGCGCGGGGCTTGCACCGGTCGGTGCCAAGGATCGCATCTACAACCTCGACATGCTTCGCGGCTGGGCGATCCTGGGCATTCTGGCGGTCAACGCGATTTCCTTCGCCTGGCCCTTCCAGTTGACCATGTCGGAAGGGCCGCCACCCGGCGTGCTCAGCCAGGCCGACGTCATCGGCCTGTGGGTCACCGACGTCTTCTTCGCCGACAAGATGCGCACCCTGTTCACCATGCTGTTCGGCGTGTCGGTGTTTCTGGTCGGCGGCGAGCGTTCGGACAGCGATCGCGGGCGGCTGTTGCGGCGCCGGCTGCTTTGGCTGGGCCTGATCGGCGCGATCCACGGCATGGTGTTCTGGTACGGCGATATCCTGCTCCACTATGCCTATTGCGGCCTTCTGCTGATGCTGATGCGCTCGTGGAGCGCGCGCCGGCTGCTGTGGATCGGCGGGTCGATCACCCTGTTGTGGGGTCTGATCGCCACCGGCGGCTATTGGGCCATGGCCAATCTGCCGGCCGAGTTCGCGACCAAGATGGAGGCCGGAATGCCGGCCGCGGACCCTGCCGCCATCCAGGCGGCGATCGACCTTTACCGGACCGGCTGGCCTGCCGGTCTGATGGCCAATCTCGAGACCTGGGCGACCTTCCAGCTGATGGCCACCCCCTTCCTGATCCTCGTGACCGTGCCGCTGATGATGCTCGGCCTCGGCCTGTTCAAGTCGGGCTATCTGTCCGGCCGCTCGCCGATCTGGGTCTATCTGCTGGTCATCCTGGCCGGCGGGGCCAATCTGGCGGCCTTCGCCTGGTGGGGTTTGCAGGAGGCCATGGCGGGCGAAGGGGCCGATCCGACCGGAGGCCTGGCCGCCGCAGCGGGGGGCATGGCCCCCTTGATCACCCTGTTCTACGCCACCGTACTGATCCTGATCACCCGGTTCGGGCTGAAGGCGCTGACGGCCATATTCGTCCCCGTCGGGCGGATGGCCTTCACCAACTACCTGACCCAGACCCTGATCATGGTCACCCTCTACTATGCGCCCTGGGGTCCGATGTGGTTCGGCACGCA
>CANMXH010000240.1 GCA_947501315.1 Caulobacteraceae bacterium
GCCCGCGGCAGGGTGCAGGGATCCATGCCGCGCACCACGGTCGCGCCCGCCGCGTCCAGCCGGTCGAAATACCAGGCCGGCGACTGGCCCGGATCGACCAGCACCTTCTGCCCCGACAGGGCGTCCAGCGCGGCGTCCAGGGCAGCCGGAGCCTCCAGAGTCACCGCATCGCCCAGCCAGCCGGGCAGTTCATTGGTCACCTTGCGCGGATCGAGGAACAGCTGGGCCGTGCCGTCGGCTTTCACCACCGCCTGCCCCAGCGGCAGGGGCGTCCGGATCACATCGCCGCCGCGGATGTTGAACAGCCAGGCCAGCGAGGCCGGTGCCGTCAGCACCGCCGCCTCGGCCCCGGCCTTCGCCACGGCCTGGCCGATGCGGGCGCGTTTGGAAGCACTGCTCTCGCCGCTGTAGCGGTCCTCGTGCGGCACCACCGGGGCGGTCGGCTGTTCGGGCCGTTCGTCGGCCCAGGCCAGATCGAGCGGATTCGGATCGACCGGCCGCAACTCCGCCCCGGCCTGCTTCGCCGCGCGCTTCAGCGTCGCCAGGGCATCCGGGCTGTGCAGCCGCGGGTCATAGCCGATCACCGAACCCTTGGGCGCGCGCTCCAGCCAGGCCGGAACCCCGCCCTCGACGAGATCGAGAATCTCGAACTGGGCCGCATCGACCTGTGCCCGGACCTGCACCGTATAGCGACCGTCCGCGAAGACGGCGGCGCGGTCCATCAGCACAGCCCCGGCACCGGCCGAGCCGGTGAACCCGGTCAGCCAGGCCAGCCGGTCGTTGGCGGCGGGCAGGTATTCGTTCTGGTGCTCGTCCTCATGCGGGACCAGCAGGCCGTCGAGCCCCTGCTCGGCCATCTTCGCTCGGACGCGCGGCAGGTGTCTGGCCCCAAAGGACGGATCGGTGGTTTCATCAAAGGACTGGCGCATGGGTGAGGCATAGCATTGCCAGGGAACCGCGCTCAACGTTCTCCCTCCCGCTTGAGGGAGGGATGTCGACGCGAAGCGACGACAGGGTGGGAGGGGCTCGGCGACGCAAGCGCCGGCGCTCGTGGTGCTGAACCGCCCCCACCCGGCCGCTACGCGGCCACCCTCCCCACTTCGGGGGAGGGAGACTGCGTTGCGTTGCCCTACCCCACCCGCCTCAGCACCAGCGCGCTCCAGGCATCCCGATGGATCCGCCGCTCGAGCACGAAGCCGCGCGACAGATAGGCCGCCGACACGCGCCGCTCCTGGGTCCGCAGCAGGCCGGACAGGATGGCGACGCCGCCGAGGCTCAGCGCATTCTTGATATCCTGCGACAGCGAGACCAGCGGCGGGGCCAGGATGTTGGCGAAGACCAGATCATAGGGGCCGTGCTGGCGCACCTTGCGGTCGTTGAGGCCGAAGGCGTGGACGAAGCGGGCGTCGGCCATGTTCAGCCTGGCGTTCTCGTTCGCGATCCGCACCGAGGGCTGGTCGATGTCGGTGCCGACGGCGATCTTCGACCCGGTCTTCGCCGCGGCTATGGCCAGCACCCCCGTGCCGCAGCCGACGTCGAGCACGCGCTCGAACCGCTCCTTCTTCAACAGTTCGTCGAAGGCGACCAGACAGCCGACCGTGGTGCCGTGGTGGCCCGTGCCGAAGGCGGCGCCGGCGTCGATCTTCAGATTGACGGTGTTGTTCGGGACAATGCCCTGGTCGTGGGCACCATAGACGAAGAACCGTCCGGCCCGCACCGGCGGCAGGCCCGACAGGGACATGGCCAGCCAGTCGGCGTCGGCCAGTTTTTCGACGATCACCGTCAGGCCGTCGTGCGCCTTCAGCCGCGCCTCGATGCCACGCGCGTCGTCGGCGTCATTGGGAAAGGCGTCGATGCGCCAGATGCCCTTGTCCTCGTCTTCCTCGAGAATCGAATAGGTCGCACCCTCCAGCAACGGATCGGAATCCAGAGAAACGGCGGCGGCCTCGGCGATGGCGCGCGGACCCCGCGCGATTATTTGCACTGCGGACTCGGACATTTCTCAAACACCACTATCATTGCGAATCAAGGCAGGCGCTGGTGTTGTCACACGCGCCGGCATCAACCAACTGAACCGAGGGGTCGGGGAATTCATGGCTACAGCACCATCCAAGCCTAAGGCGGCTGCCAAACCGAAAGCAGCGCCCGCCGCTTCCAAGCCGAAACCAGCGGCAAAGTCGAGCGCCGCGCCGAAAGCTGTTGCAAAACCGGCTGCCAAGCCGGCTGCCAAGCCGGCCGCAAAGCCCGCCGCGCCGAAGCCCGCTGCCAAGCCCGCCGCGCCGAAGCCCGCTGCCAAGCCCGCTGCCAAGCCCGCTGCCAAGCCCGCTGCCGTCAAGGCGGCACCCAAGGCCGCCGCGAAACCGGCTGCCAAACCCGCTGCCAAACCGGCCGCCAAGCCTGCACCGAAGGCCGCCGCCAAGCCCGCTCCCAAGGCTGCTGCGAAACCGGCTGCCAAGCCCGCCGCGAAGCCGGCCGTGAAGAAGCCTGCCGCCAAGGCCGCCGCGAAGCCGGCCGTGAAGAAGCCTGCCGCAAAGGCCGCGCCTAAGGCCGCTGCAAAGCCCGCCGCCAAACCAGTCGCCGCACCCAAGCCCGCAGCCACTGCGCCGGCTCCGGCACCGAAACCCGCCGCTCCGGCTGCCGCCCCGGCTGTCGCTCCGACGCCCGCTCCGGCTCCCGCTCCGGCCGCTGCCAAGCCTGCCGAGAGCACGGGCTTCTTCGCCGCGCTCGGCCGGTTCATCTTCGGCACCAAATAGTCGCCACGGCCTGAAACGACGAAGCGCCGGTGGATCGCTCCACCGGCGCTTTTTCGTGCGCGGCGCTCGCCGGACCGATCAGTCCTGCGGCAGGTCTTCCGCGAGAATGGCCATCTCGAACATGAAGCTGCCGGCCTCGTCCTCGTCCTCGAAGACGACGCCGATGAACTCGTCACCCACATAGACCTCGCAGGAGTCATTGGGCTTGCCGCGCGGCTTCAGAATGATGCCGCCGGTGTTGAAGGTGCGCTTCAGGTGCGTCTCGACGCGCTTCATGTCGGCGGTGTTCATGCTCGGCCTCAGGTCTTTTGTGAAGGCGCGGACCCTAGAGAAAGGGTCGCGCGAGGGGAAGGTCAGATGACGAAGTCATAGACCATGTCGGCCAGCGTATGGTCCATCGTCCGCGCCGGGGTCGCGTCGGTCGGGCAGTTGACCAGCCGTGCGGGCACACCGGCCACGGTGCAGCCGGCCGGCACGTCCTTCAGCACCACAGAGCCCGAGGCCACCTTGGCGTAGTCACCGACGGTGATGTTTCCCAGCACCTTGGCCCCTGCGCCCAGCAGCACGCCCTTGCCGATCTTCGGATGCCGGTCGCCCCGCTCGGCGCCGGTCCCGCC
>CANMXH010000241.1 GCA_947501315.1 Caulobacteraceae bacterium
CGGGTGGTCACCGATGACCGCGAGCCGGAGCAGAACTACTACTACCGGTCCGACCATTTCCCCTTCGCCCGCGCCGGGGTGCCGGCCATCATGCCCTGGCACGGGGTCGATCTGGACGAGGGCGGCACCGCCGTCGGCCTGCCCGCCTATCGGGCCAAATTCTCGGCCGACTATCACAAGGCCTCGGACGAATGGTCGGCCGAGCTGGACTTCTCTTCGGCGGTCGAGAACCTGACCCTGCTCTATCGGCTGGGCCTCGACCTCGCCAACAGCCGCGACTGGCCGGCCTGGAAGCCGACATCGGAGTTCGCCTCGGTCCGCGCCCGGTCGGACGCGGCGCGCGAGTAGAGCGGCCGCCCGTGACGGTCCGTATCCGCCCCCTGACCGGCGACGGCTCGCCGCCGGTCGAGGGGGCCTATCCGCAGGCGGTCGAGGTGACCGCGCCGACCCGCTGGCTGTATCTGTCGGGCCAGATCCCGGTCGCCCCCGACGGCTCGCTGGCGGCGGATTTCACCGGCCAGTGCGAACAGGTCTGGTCCAACATCGAGACCCAGCTGGCCGCCGCCGGCATGACGCTGGACAATCTGGTCAAGGTCACGACCTTCCTCGCGGACCGGGACGATGCGCTGGAGAACCGCACGGTCCGCATCCGCCGTCTGGCCGGGCGCCAGCCGGCCCTGACTGTGATCATTACCGGCATCTTCGACGAGGCCTGGCTGGTCGAGATCGAGGCCGTGGCGGCGGCCTGACGGGGGCAGGGCCCAGCCGCTGTAAGGTGCGTGCAGACAGGGGACGGTCCGGAGGTCTGCTCTGGGTGGCGGACAGTGATTTCAAGGCCGCTGACGGCAGGCCAAGCGCCGGGAAACACGCTGCAGGATTTCACTCGTCTCCTGAACGTTTCTACATGCGCGGTCTCGCCGCCCAGGAAGCCTTTCTGATGCGCCAAGCATCATGCATCTGCAGAATGGCGCTAAATCCTGAATGGCGAAATCACTCGAGCCCGGGTGTTGTTACAGCTTGTAGACCCGCGAGATAACCCGGCAGAGACCAAGCAGCCGGCTTCCTTGATGCAAATCCCCGGCGAGACGCAATAGCACGTCAGGGAAGCCCAACACCGGGATTGCGGCCTCCAGTCCCGCCACCTCCTGGCGGGAAACGCCGTGCCGCACCACACCCATGCTCGCGTCAATCCAGTCACCCTTCCGCGCCGCGTTAACGACCGCGGCGTGAGGTCCATTGAATGGAAGCATTTTGTGATGCCAGTGAATGATATCGGCGACCAGTGTGGGGTCGAGATGCGACGCGTGTTGCGCCCGGACGCGTTCGGCCAGTGCCTCCGACGGCTCCAGATAGGCCAACTCGTGGTCGGTCCACATGCCCACGTCATGGAACACCAGCGCGAAGCCAATGTGTTCGCGCCCCCGCGGATCATCGCCGAGAAAATGCGACGCATAGCTCAGTACGCGGTAGATGTGGTTGCGGTACGCGGCGAAATCGGGTCCCACCACCTCTGCAATCATCGGCAAATACCGTTCGACTGTCGGGTCGGAGACGATTGGTTGGATCATCAGGAATCCTCCGTTGAGGTCCGGGCAGGTGCGGTTCACGCGACTGCCCGGACTGGTCTTTGAGATCGGCGCGAACGAGCAAGCAAGGCTGGCGAAAGGGTGCTCCCCGCCATCATGGCGGTCAGGCCCATCAATACTTCGCGTCGCTCGTGCAGCTGTTCGCTCCGTGGCGACGAAACAGATACGCAAGTTCGGTCATGACAAAATCAAAGAGGAATAGCGGCTGCTCATAAGGATGTTTATGGATCCGAAATGTCCTTGATTCAGCTTCGTACCTTCGTAGAGGTCTACCGCCGTCGATCCCTGAGCGAGGCAGCGCGTGCGATCGGCATCACCCAGCCGGCAGCTTCCCAGCACATCGCCTCGCTTGAAGCGCAGCTTGGCCATCCGCTGTTCGACCGCCACTCTCGTGGCGTAAGGCCCACCGCAATCGCCGACGATCTGGCAGCGTCGATCGGCGGAAGCCTCGACGTGGCAGAAGCAGCGCTGGCTACGGCCAGGGCACGCTCGTCGCGCATGTGCGGGACGGTGCATATTGCGGCGCCGTCAGATCTTCTGGGTGAGATGATTACGCCGCGGCTCGGTCCACTGCTGGATGCGGGACTTGATCTGCGGCTTCACACAGGAGGACGTGAAGCGCTCTACAGCATGTTGCTGGACGATAAGGTTCATCTGGGGATCACTGCGTCACAGCCCGACGACCCGCGGCTGGCCTTTGAAATTCTGGGTGAAGAACATTTGCTCGCGGTCGCCTCGGTAGCGGTCGCCGGGCGTATCGCCGAATTCTCGCTTGCCGAAGGCCTCGACCAGGTCTCACATCTTGCATACGACCTCGATCGGCCGCTCGTACGCACATGGCTTGATGCGAACGGGATTGAGCTTTCGCGGCTGCCCAGGATCACTGCCCCGGATCTCAGAGTTCTGCGCTCAGCGCTTTGCGCGGGCCTCGGCTGGTCAGTCTTGCCGGGCTACCTCACGCGCGCCGAACGTGAAGCGGGCATTCTTGTCGAGATACCGGCTCCAGTCCCGGTGCCGCCCAGTCCATTCCACCTTGTCTGGGCCCGGTCATCGCTGCGCCATCCGCGTGTGGCGCTGGCGCGCAGCCTCCTGGTGGAAGCTTTTAGATCGGAAGCACCAATAGTCGTGCCGTGAAGACACCCGACTTCGCGCCGGCGCCACCTCCATAAGCCTGCGGACTCCCATTATGACCGCGGGACCAGAGGGGTGCGGGTCACCGCTTCCGCACAAACACCGTGCCTGCTGAATAGCCGGCGCCAAAGCTGCAGATCAGGCCGGTGTCGCCGGCCGACATGTCCTGCTGGCGCAGGTGGAAGGCGATGATCGAGCCGGCCGAGGAGGTGTTGGCGTATTCGTCGAGGACGATGACGTTCTCGTCCGGCGTCGGCTCGCGGCCCAGCACCTTGCGGCCGATGAACTGGTTCATGTTGATATTGGCCTGGTGCAGCCACATCCGCTTCAGCGCATGCGGGTCGAGGCCGAGATCATGGGCGTGTTCCACGATCATGTCCGAAACCATCGGCACCACGTCCTTGAAGACCTTGCGGCCCTGCTGGATGAACAGCTTGTCCGGCTTGCCGATCCCTTCCGGCGCGGCGTTGTTCAGGAAGCCGAAATTGTTGCGGATGTTGTTCGAATAGACGGTCTTCAGCCGCGTGCCGATGACGTCCCAGCCGCCGGGACCGGCCTGGTCCGAGGCCTCGACAATGACGGCGGTGGCGACGTCGCCGAAGATGAAATGGCTGTCGCGGTCCTTGAAATTCAGATGTGCCGAGCAGACCTC
>CANMXH010000242.1 GCA_947501315.1 Caulobacteraceae bacterium
CATGATGACCGTCATGATCGGCTTCGGCCTGATCCTGTCGACGCGCGTCCACCGCTATGCCGAGCTGCCGAAAGGGCAGGGGTTGTTCTAGGAGTTGGCCAGACCGGCTGCGCCACCCCCCGTCTCCTCCCCATCGCAGAGGGGGAGGGGGACCGTCCGAAGCCTCGCAGAGGCGAAGGAGGGTGGAGGGGCGCCAGCCGCACGTCTCCTCCCCGCTTCGCGGGGAGGGGGACCACGCGTAGCGTGGTGGAGGGGCGCCAGCCGCACCGCACTCCACACCCCTCCACCATCCTTCGGATGGTCCCCCTCACCATTCGCTGCGCGAACGGGGAGGAGACACGGACTGCTACCCATCCGCCAATTGCCAGCATATCCCGTTCCGCCAACCGCCTGACTTCGCTCACCTTTCGAAAATTACAGCGTCACAAACCATCCGCGCCGGGGCCCGTGTCAGACTCTTCCCATCCCGTCGGTGGGGAGGGCGTCGGATCCAGCGCCCCGATGTCGGCGGGCTGTGGTCGAGCGATGAAGCCCGGGGGAAGGATACCTCGGGGGTCCTTGAGGACGTCGATGGATGGCGTCCGCCTGCTCGCCGCGGGCCAATGGAGGGGACCGCTGGCTGCGCCATGTCCCTCCCGCGTCGCTGGCAGCAATGTCATCGGCGGTGATCCGGTAAGGCCCGAAGCAAGGGCCGCCAGCCGGAGGGCGCGTGGAAAACGGCTGCGC
Source organism: Caulobacteraceae bacterium (assembly GCA_947501315.1). Classification (GTDB taxonomy): domain Bacteria; phylum Pseudomonadota; class Alphaproteobacteria; order Caulobacterales; family Caulobacteraceae; genus Brevundimonas. The sequence goes on from CANMXH010000242.1 coordinate 727, forward strand.
GGGGCCGGTCAGCTTCGTCGAAACGGTAAAACTATCAAAGCACCGGGCGAGGCCCGGCCGCCCCGCGCCCTCCCCGACCTTCGGCGGCTCTCCGCCGGGGTCGACGACTCACGTCCGGTCTTTGAAAACCTGTAGCGTCGCGGCCCAGTCCGTGGCCTGCACCAGACTGTCCACGATGCCCGGTTCGCTCGAGGCGTGGCCGGCGTCCCGGATGATATCCAGCTTCGCCTCTGGCCAGGCCCGGTGCAGGGCCCAGGCGCTGGTGATCGGGGTCACCAAATCGAACCGGCCCTGGGCGATCCAGCAGGGAATGTGTTTGATCCGGTTGATGTTTTTGAGCAGCCAGCCCTCTTCGGGAAAGAAGCCGCCGTTCATGAAATACCAGCACTCGATCCGGGCGAAGGCGACAGCGAACTCGGGTTCGGCGAATTTTTCCGGTCGGGCGTCGGGGCCCTCGACGCTGACCGTCTCGCCCTCCCAGCTCGACCAGGCCACGGCGCAACGCTCGCGCTCGGCCTTGTCGTCGCCGATCAGCCGCTTGTAGTAGGCCCCCATAAGGTCATGACGCTCGTCCTCCGGGATGGGCGCGACGAACCGCTCCCAGGCGTCCGGGAAGATGTTCGAGGCCCCGTCCTGATAGAACCAGTGCAGCTCTGGTCGGGTCAGCAGGAAGATGCCCCGCAGCAGCAGGGCCGCGACCCGTTCGGGATGGGTAATTGCATAGGCCATCGCCAGGGTTGAACCCCAGCTGCCGCCGAATACGACCCATTTGTCGATGCCGAGCAGTTCGCGAAGGCGTTCGATGTCCTCGATCAGCGTCCAGGTGGTGTTGTCCTCCAGCGACGCATTGGGCCGGCTTCGGCCGCAGCCCCGCTGGTCAAACATGACGATCCGGTATTTTGCCGGATCAAAATAGCGCCGCATGCCCGGATTGACCGCACCCCCGGGTCCGCCGTGCAGCACGACCACCGGAAGGCCCTGCGGATTGCCGGATTCCTCATAATAGATCTCGTGCACGCCGCCGGTCGCCATGAAACCCGAGGCATAGGGCTCGATCTCGGGGAACAGGTCACGACGCGGGGCGTCGGGCACGGGGAAGGCCATGGGGGGATCGGACTCTCTTCGCGCCGTCAGGCGGCTGTGGACGTTGACCGCAATGCGGCAACCAGCAGCAAAAGCCAAGCCGCGATCATGAGCACGCCCCCGACCGGTGCGACCGCGCCCATGATCGGAAGGCCCAGCAGGCCGATCGCTGCCAGGGACAGGCAAAAGACCATGCCGCCCCCTGCCGCCAGCCAGCCTGCCAGGCCGACCAGCCGGCTGCGGCCCGGCCAGATCGCACAGACCAGCGCGAGGACGGCATGAACCATCAGGTAGTGGCCGCCGGTCGTCAGCAGGGCCTTGACCTCGGCCGCCGCCCCATGGGCTGCAAACGCCCCGATCAGGACGGCGAGGGCTCCATTCAGCGCCGCAAAGGCCGTCAGACTCCGAGTCGCGTTCATGCCGCAGACGGTAGCCGACAGAATCCCCCGCGTCTGCTATGCGCCGACCATGACCGCCGCCCAGCGCATGGCCCTGCAATATGTGCTGCTCTTCGGTGCCACAGGCGTGAGTCTTCCGTTTGCAGGCCTGTGGCTCAGCGCCCAGGGGCTGACCGGGGCCCAGGTCGGAACCGTTCTGGCGGCACCGATGCTGGCACGACTTGTCACCGGACCGCTGCTGGCGGTCTGGGCCGACGGCTTCCGGCTGCGGCGCACGCCGATCGCCCTGCTCGGTCTGGTCATGGCGCTGGGCTATGGCCTCGCGGGGCTCGCTGACGGTTTCGCCGCGCGCGCCGTCGGCTGGTTCATCGGAGCCACGGCCATGGGGGCGCTTGTGCCCCTGACGGATGTCATGACCCTGCGTCTGGCCTCCCGTCTCGGCTTTACCTTTGCCCTGCCCCGGGGCCTTGGCTCCGCCGCCTTCGTCGTCGCCAATATCGGCATGGGCGTCCTCCTGCTTGCCACTCCGGTCGAAGCAATCATCGTCTGGATCGTGGCAGCGTCCGTCGCCTTCGCCGTCTCCGCTCTCCTGGCCCTTCCGCCGGAGCCCGTGGCGGACGGCCCTCCGCTGCTCGGCCGCGAGCGGTTCCGGGGACTGGGTCGGCTACTCGGCGATCCGGTCTTCCTGATCACCATATTCGCCGTCGGCGCGGTCCAGGCCGCCCATGCCTTCCAGTATGGCTTCTCCGCCCTCCTGTGGAAGGCACAGGGCATCAGCGAGGCCGTGACCGGCCAGCTCTGGGCCTTTGGTGTCGTAGTCGAGATCGCGCTGATGTGGCTGTTCGAGCCCTGGCGTCGCCGGATCGGCATCGGGCCCTGGAGCCTGCTGATGGTGGGCTCGGCCGCTGCCATCCTGCGCTGGAGTGCCATGGCCCTTGCCCCGCCGCTCTGGCTGCTCTGGCCCTTGCAGGCGCTGCATGCCCTGACCTTTGCCGCGACCTTCCTGGCCGGGGTCCAGCTGGTCGAACGGCTCTCGCCTCCGGGCACCCACACCGCGGCGCAGATGCTCAGTTCAGTCCTGTCCGCGGGTGTATTGATCGGCCTGGCGACCGCTGTCTCGGGCCCCCTGTACGACCGCTTCGGTGCCGGCGGTTACTGG
>CANMXH010000243.1 GCA_947501315.1 Caulobacteraceae bacterium
CCCGAGAGCGTCGGCATCGCCACCGGCCTGCTGATCGCGGCCCTGCATTCCGCCGGGCTGGCGACCCTGACCCATACGCCCGCGCCCATGACCTTTCTGGCCGACATCTGCGGCCGCCCGGCCTCGGAAAAGCCCTTCCTGCTGCTGGTGGCGGGTCATCCGGCAGAGGATGCGACCGTGCCGACCGCGGCACTGAACAAGAAGCCGCTCGGCGGGATTGCCGCCTGGATCTAGGGGCGGGCCGGGCGCCTGGACAGGCAGGGTCGGGTCTGCGTACGGGCCGGCTGTCAGGGACCGCCTTCGAGCCATTGCGGACCTTGGCGGCGCGGATACACTCGTCTCGATGAGCGAACTCCGCATTTCCTTCCCCGATCCCTGCGGTGAGAGCTGGGACGCCATGCAGCCCTCCGGCTGCGACCGCATTTGCGCCACCTGTTCCGAGACCGTGCACGACCTCACCAAGCTGACGGTGGACGAGGCTGAGGCTCTTTTGCGGGAGCCGGGAAAGCACTGCGTGCGGGCGCAGGTCGGGCCCGACGGTGCCTTGAGCCTGCGACCTGGCCCATCGGGGCGTTCGCGGAGGATGTTGGTCGCGGTGAGCGCCTCGGTCGGCCTGTTCGCCTCGGCCTGCGAAACCGTGCCTTCCGCCGCAGCCCCGACGGGAGCCATCGTTGGAACCGTGGTTCCCTACAGCCTGGTGACCTCCGTCAGGGCCGTTTCCGATGATGGGCGTGTGCGGCAGGCCAGGGTTCGTGCTGACGGAAGCTATCGATTTGAGCGCCTGCCTTACGGCACCTACGCACTGAGATTCATCGGTATGTGCGAGACTTGGGAGGGTGAGCCGGTCACCCTGCGGGAAAGGGAGCTTTCGGTCGACGCGCCGGCGGATATGCAGGATTGCATCATAATCGGCATGGCGAAGGTCGAGGACGAACGCGCTTGAGGGCCGGGGCCCGGGGCCCGCTTTCCACCCTTGGCGGTCATTGAAAAAGCCCGCTTGGGGGCAGGGCCGGAATGTCCGCTTGCGGGCCAGAAGCCCATGTCCGCTATCGACCCGTTGCGGACACGAGCACCGACAGCGTAAATGAAGCATGTGGGTTAAAGCGGCGGGCTTAGCGGTCGGCATGGCGGCGGTCGTGGCTGCCGGCGCTTGGCAGTGGGCTGAGCGCACTCGGGTGATCGAGGGCACTTGGCTGTATGTGTTCGAAAGTTCGGCCTTTTTTGAGAAGCGACTTCCCGGGCAAGAGTGCAACCTATATCGGAACCGCGCCGGCTGGCTAAACTACGGTCCCGACCAAGTTTACCCGAGCTACCCGTATGAGGGTTCATACCCAAGCTCTGGAACATATCGAAGCCAACATGGCGAGTCGCGGTTGGAAGCTTTCGAGGTGCGGTTCGAAGGGCGCAAGCGCCTTAAGCCATTGGGAGGCGGTCACTTGGGCGCTTGGACATCCGAATACGAAGTCGACCGAATGCTTTCCGTAACGCCGGTCCCGGGCTTGAACTGTTACGTCCGCTAACCACCCTCAGGCGATGGTCGGCTTCCGACGGTGAGCTCAACCGGTGAACGCAACACGCTAGCTTTTCTTCGGAGATGGAGCGTGGGTCATGAAGCAGCGGCGTCGCATCTACTATTCGGCGGCCCAACGGGCTGAGATCTGGGATCGCTGGAAGGCCGGCGAGTCGATGAGTTCGATCGGACGACGGTTCGATCGGGAGTCCTCGTCGGTGTTTTCGGTGCTGTCACCGACGGGCGGCATCCGGCCGCCGGACCGCAAGCGGGCGGATCGGGCGCTCAGTCTGGGCGAGCGCGAGGAGATATCGCGAGGGCTCAGCACAGGTTGCTCGCTGCGGGGGATCGCCCGGTCGCTGGGTCGGTCGCCGTCCACGATCAGCCGCGAGGTGCACCGCAAAGGCGGGCCGGAGCGGTATCGGGCGACACGGTCTGATCAGGCGGCGTGGGACCGGGCGCGGCGCCCCAAGCACTGCAAGCTGGCTTGCCGACCGGCGCTGGCGCGGACAGTATCGGGCAAGCTTCGGCGGAACTGGTCGCCCGAGCAGATCGCCGGCTGGCTCAAGCGCACCTGGCCCGGGGAGCCGCACAATCAGGTGTCGCACGAAACCATCTACCGCAGCCTGTTCATCCAGACCCGTGGGGTGCTGAAGAAGGAACTGCTGGATCACCTCAGGGCCCGGCGGACCATCCGTCGCTCAAGGCACGCCAGCCTGAAGCGCAATGGTCTGGGCCAGATCAAGGACGCCGTCTCGATCAGCGAACGGCCCGCGTCGGTCGAGGATCGCGCTGTGCCCGGTCACTGGGAGGGCGACCTGATCGGCGGGTCCAGCAACAGCTACGTCGCAACGCTCGTCGAGCGCCACTCGCGTTACGTCATGCTGGTGAAGGTCGCCAACAAGGACACCGAAAGCGTCGTCACCGCCCTGATCAAACAGTCCAGCAAACTGCCCGGCGAACTCTACCGGTCCCTGACGTGGGACCGGGGCAAGGAGCTGGCCGACCACAAGCGGCTGGCCCTGGCCTCCGACGTCGCGGTCTACTTCTGCGATCCCCGATCACCGTGGCAGCGCGGCTCGAACGAAAACACCAACCGGCTGCTGCGCCAGTACCTGCCCCACGGGACCGACCTGTCCCTGCACAGCCAGGCCCAGCTCAACGCCATCGCCCGACAGCTCAACGAACGGCCCAGAAAGACCTTGCTCTATCGCACGCCAGCAGAGACCTTCGCCGAGTGTGTTGCAGCGATCAGTTGAGGCCGCCACCCAAAGCGGACCTTTGCTAATCCGGCTTGCTGGCTATGAGCGCATTGGCCGCAATGCTTTCGACCTCTGGCGGGAGTGGTGCTTCCTCGCCATCGCTGCGGCCATCCAAACCGGGCCTTAGAGCTACACAGGCGATGGATCACTTCGCGGGGTGCAGACCAAACCCTCTAGGTTGCACCCTCTCCGAGCGCAGCGATCAGCCGGTTCCGCGTAGCCTCAACCTTCGCCTCGCAAGTGCCCTCGGCCAAGGTCAGGTTGCGTCCGTTCGGTGTGAGCAGTTGCAGCGCGAAAAAGGGATCGCCGTCTGAGTCTTTAGTGCGGAGGATTTGGGGCCGATCGCATTGACCGACTTCGAACCGTTCCTTCGTGATCTTCCACAGCCAGATTTCCCGCACCACGACCCAGCCGTCTTCGATGGTCAGCCGGGTATAGGGCATGCTGAAAACGATGGCACTCATTCCCAATCCGCAGGCCCACATGAACAGCCAGGAGGTCAGGTTGGTCGGGCTGGAAAAGGTGTTCGGCTGCTCGACGGCCGATGTAGTCATCAACACCAAACTGCTCATCGCGATGGC
>CANMXH010000244.1 GCA_947501315.1 Caulobacteraceae bacterium
CGGCCCGGCGCATGGGCCATCTCGGCGAAGCCATAGGTCCAGGCCGGATCGACCCGGTAGGCCGTCGAGGCATCGATCACCCGCACGCCCGGGTTCTCGATCATCGCTACAGCTTCCTTCGCCGCGTCATCGGGCAGGCACAGGATCACCGCGTCGGCGCTGTTCAACGCCTCCCGCCGCGCCTCGACGTCGCGCCGCCGGTCGCCCAGCGCGATGATCTCCAGATCGGCCCGCGCCTCCAGCCGACGGAGCACGTCCAGCCCCGTGGTGCCCGCTTCGCCGTCGATGAAAACACTGAATGCCATCTACAACTCCATTCCCTCTCCCATTGGGAGAGGGCTTGAGCGCACGGGGGCGAAGCCGCCGTCCTTGCGCGAAAGGGTGAGGGTCGACTCTATCCCTCGGCGTCAGCCGCCGCCCGGACCGGGCCACGGCTTACGCCGACTGCCGCAGCCGTCCCTCATCCGGCGCTGCGCGCCACCTTCTCCCATCGGGAGAAGGACAGGAATGTGGCCGCCCGGCGCGCGCGGATCTCCGGCCCCGTGGTCCCGGCCTCGCCGTCGATGAAGATGGTGTGGGTCATGGCGTCACGCGGCCCAAAGTTCGATTCCTGTCGACACGGCCAGCCAAATCCCAGCGCAAATCATCAAGGCATGCCCCACGATCAATATCCAAAACACGATTGGCTTATGCTCTCGGGACACATCCCACAGCTGATGCGGACTCTTTTGGAAGCACTGGCGTTTCCACGCGAGAAACAGGTCACGCCCAATCACTGGTACGAGAAACAGGCCTATAGCCAAGCCCAGCCATCTTCCGTCCATCGCGTGCCCTCCGCTGTCCCAAAAGAAAAAGGGCGCTCCGGTTTCCCGAAGCGCCCCCATCCATACCGCTGTGAAACGGCTTAGCGCTTCGAGAACTGGAAGGACTTGCGGGCCTTGGCGCGGCCGTACTTCTTGCGCTCGACGACGCGGCTGTCGCGGGTCAGGAAGCCATGCGGCTTCAGGACCGGGCGCAGCGCCGGCTCATAGTGGGTCAGGGCGTGCGACAGGCCGTGGCGGATCGCGCCGGCCTGGCCCGACAGGCCCGAGCCCTGCACGGTGCAGTCGACGTCGAACTGGGTCAGGCGGTCGGTCACTTCCAGCGGCTGGGCGATCATCATGCGCAGGATTTCGCGGGCGAAATACTGCATCTGATCCTTGCCGTTGATGGTGATCTTGCCCGAGCCGGGCTTGATCCACACGCGGGCGATCGCGTTCTTGCGCTTGCCGGTCGAATAGGCGCGGCCCTGGGCGTCCAGCTTTTGCGTATAGACCGGAGCGTCGTTGTCCGAGGACACGGTGCCGAGGCCACGCAGGGCGTCGAAGCCGGTCGCGGCGGGGGCGTCGTTTTGCGGGGCGGAGGTTTCAGCAGTCACGTCGGTCATGCTCAGACGCTCCGGGTGTTCTTGGCGGACGCCGACTTGAAGTCGATCGTTTCCGGCTGTTGGGCTTCATGGGTGTGCGCCGCGCCGGCGAACAGGCGCAGGTGCGTCATCTGCAGGCGAGCCAGCGGGCTCTCCTTGGGCAGCATGCGCTCGACGGCCTTCTCAAGGACGCGCTCTGGGAAACGGCCGTTCAGGACCTTCTCCGGGGTCGTCTGCTTGATGCCGCCCGGGTGACCGGTGTGGCGGTAGTAGATCTTGTCGGTGTTCTTCTTGCCGGTGAACACCACCTTGTCGACGTTGGTGACGACGACATAGTCGCCGCAATCGACGTGCGGGGTGTAGTCGCCGCGGTGCTTGCCGCGCAGACGGTTGGCGATGAAGGTCGCGAGACGGCCCACCACGACGCCTTCAGCGTCGATATGGATCCATTTCTTCGTGACCTCGGCCGGCTTCAGCGAAGCCGTGGTGCTCTTCAGCATTTCAAGGGTCCTGGGAGACGATCGGGTGCCCCTCCCGATGACGGGGACGAGCGGAAGGCGCGCTAGTAGAGGATGGGGCGTGTGGGGTCAAGGCGAGGCGAACGCCGCAATCCCAGCCATATTGTTGAAATAGCTGTTCTTTCTCATTGCGGTATCAAAATACCGTATCAATTGCCCCTTCGTAACCTGGCGCGAGCGGTCGGGCGCGGTTGGTTCAACACAACGAACACAACGGATTCACAACGGACACCACGACTGCCGCCACCCTGCGTTCCGGTCCGGGACCTGACCGAGCCGCCCGACATGTCCTTGGGCCGAAGGCCCCGTATCAAGCCCAGACCTGACACACCGTCCGATCCCGGAGGCGCCGGCCCCGTCGTGTCCTTTGTGAACCCGTTGTGTTCGTTGTGATGAACCTCGGCGCTCCGAAGGCGTCCGCGACCCTTGACGCTCCGCTGACAATCCGCCGATTGCCAGCATATCCCGTCCCGCCAAACCACTGACTTCTTTCGTCTTTCAAAAATCACAGCGTCACGAACCATCCGCGCCCGGGCCCGTGTCAGACTCCTCCCATCCCGTCGGTGGGGAGGGCGTCGGATCCAGCGCCCCGATGTCGGCGGGCTGTGGTCGAGCGATGAAGCCCGGGGGATGGATACCGCGGGGGTCCTTGCGCAGGTCGATGGATGGCCTGCGCCTGCTCGCCGCGCGCCAATGGAGCGGACTGCTGGCCAGGCCATGTCCCTCCCGCGTCCCGGGCAGCAATGTCCGCGACGGATGATCCGGTAAGGCCCGAAGCAAGGGCCGCCAGCCGGAGGGCGCGTGGAAAACGACTGCGCGGGGCAGGTCAAGCTTCGTCGAAACGGTAAAACAATCAAAGCACCGGGCGAGGCCCGGCCGCCCCGCACCCTCCCCGAACTTTTCTGCGGAAACGCCGAAGGGCGATGACGCACGTCCCAAGTCGCGCTAAACCGCCCGCAATTCCAAAGGAGCCCCGCCCATGACCGTCGCCGCCCGCCTCGCCGAACTCGGCATCTCCCTGCCGGAACCCGCCAAGGCGGTGGCCAACTATGTGCCCTTCGTCCAGACCGGCAATCTGGTCCACATCTCCGGCCAGCTTTCGAACGACGCCGCCGGCGGCATCAAGGGCACGGTCGGCGCTGACGTCTCGCCGGAACAGGCCAGGGACGGCGCCCGCATGTGCGGCGTCAACCTGCTGGCCCAGATCTCGGCCGCCTGCGACGGCGACCTCGAGCGCGTCGTCCGCGTCGTCAAACTGGGCGGCTTCGTCCAGGCCGCCGGCGACTTCGAAGCCATTCCAGCCGTCATCAACGGCTGCTCCGACCTGATGGTCGAGGTCTTCGGCGACAAGGGCCGCCACGCCCGCTCCGCCGTCGGCGTCTACAAACTCCCCCTCGGCTTCGCCGTCGAGGTCGATGCCATCGTCGAG
>CANMXH010000245.1 GCA_947501315.1 Caulobacteraceae bacterium
GACACCCGGCGCGGTCGGGCTGGAGACCCTGCTGCCGGCGGCCTTGACCCTGCATCACGAGGACGGGCTGGCGCTGCTCGACATCCTGCGGCCCCTGACCCAGGGGCCAGCAACCCTGCTGGGACTGGACGCGGGCGTGCTGGCGGCCGGGGCGCCGGCGGACCTGATCCTGTTCGATGCGGGCGCGCCGGTTGTGGTCGACGCGAATGCGCTGAAGAGCAAGTCGAAGAACTCGCCGTTCGACGGACGGCGATTGCAGGGCAAGGTCTTGCTCACCGTCGTCGGCGGCCGCATCGTACACGACACACGCTAAGAGGGAGCGAATCACTTGCAGGATCTGGTTGTCCCAACCTTGGGAACGCTCGCACTCGCAGCGGTGGGCGGATACCTGCTGGGTTCCATCCCGTTCGGCGTGATCCTGACCCGGCTGGTGACGGGCGAGGATGTGCGCAGCATCGGCTCGGGCAATATCGGCGCGACCAACGTCCTGCGGACCGGACGCAAGGATCTGGCCCTCGCCACCCTGATCCTCGACGCCGGCAAGGGCGCGGCGGCTTTCCTGATCGCCCAGGCCCTGTTCCCGGGCGTCCCGGCCATAGCCGCCGTCGCCGGCGGCGCAGCCTTCCTCGGCCACCTGTTCCCCGTCTGGCTCGGCTTCAAGGGCGGCAAGGGTGTGGCCACCTTCATGGGCTTGCTGCTCGCTGCGTCCTGGCCGCTGGGCCTGATGGCCATCGCGACCTGGCTGATCGTGGCGGTCCTGTTCCGCATGTCCTCTTTCGCTGCCCTCGTCGCAGCCCTGGCCTCGCCGCTGCTGGCCCTGCTGCCCCTGCCGCTGGCAGGACTGCCGGCGTCGGCCCCGGTGCTGGCTCTGGCGGTGGCGTCCGCGTTCCTGATCTGGCTTCGCCACCACGAGAACATCGCCCGTATCCTGAAGGGGACCGAGCCGCGAATAGGAGCGAAGGCGCGGTGACCCTGACGGACGCAGAGCGTTTCGCGCGCCTGCGTCTGGCGCGGACCGACCAGATCGGTCCGGTGACCTTTCGCCAATTGCTGGAACGGTTCGGCTCTGCCGGGCAGGCCCTTGAGGCCCTGCCCGACCTCACAAGGCGCGGTGGCACCCATGGGCACGCGATACCGCCGGTCGACGACATTGCCGCCGAAATGGAGGCGGGCGAGCGGATCGGGGCACGGCTGATCGTGCTGGGCGACGCCGACTATCCCGACATGCTGGCGGCCGTCGATCCGCCTCCGCCGCTGCTGTGGGCGCTCGGGGACGTGAGCCTGATGGCCCGCCCATGTATCGCTGTGGTCGGGGCGCGCATCGCCTCGGCGGGCGGGCAGAGGATCGCCCGAGGCCTGTCGCAGCAGCTGGGTGAGGCCGGTCATGTCGTTGTCTCGGGACTGGCGCGCGGCATCGACGCCGCGGCCCATGCCGGGGCCTTGCCGACCGGGACGGTGGCGGTGCTCGGCGGCGGGGTGGATGACGTCTATCCGCCTGACAATGCCGACCTGTATGCGCAGATCGTCGATCGGGGCTGTGTGGTCTCGGAGAGCCGGATCGGCGCCCGGGCACAGGCGAAGGACTTCCCACGTCGCAACCGCATCATCTCCGGCCTGTCGCGGGGTGTGATCGTCATCGAGGCGGAACTGAAGTCCGGCTCCCTCATCACCGCCCGGCTGGCCGGCGAACAGGGCCGGGACGTCTTTGCCGTGCCCGGCTCGCCCCTCGACCCCCGGTCCCGGGGACCGAACGAATTGCTACGGCAGGGTGCCATACTCTGCGAGGGGCTGGAGGACGTGGAGCGGGCATTCAACACCCTGCGGACCCTGCGCGAACCGTCCCCCCTCAATCCCTTCGACGGCGCGCCCGACGACGTCGAGGCCGCGGTGATCGAACAGGTCGCGGCCCTTCTGTCACCCACGCCGACACCCCGCGACGAGCTGGCCCGCGCGCTGGGATTACCGATCGGGACCGTGGCAGCGGCCCTGCTGGAGCTCAATCTGATGGGCCGCGCCGAGCTCTTGCCCGGCGGTCTGGCCGCGACAGGATCACCCTGAATTCCAGCGCCGATTGACAGCAGCCCTCCCGCCAACCACGTTCCGCCCCCTTTCCGAGCCCGCGCAAGGCCCCCTCCCCGCATGAACCTCGTCGTTGTCGAGAGCCCCGCAAAGGCCAAGACCATCAACAAATACCTGGGCCCGGACTTCACCGTCCTGGCGTCCTATGGCCACGTCCGCGACCTGCCGTCGAAGGACGGCTCGGTCCTGCCGGACGACGATTTCGCCATGAGCTGGGAAGTCGACGCCCGCGCATCCAAGCGGATGTCGGAGATCGCCGAGGCGGCGAAGAAGGCCGACCGCGTCATCCTGGCGACCGACCCCGACCGCGAGGGTGAGGCGATCAGCTGGCACGTGCTGGAGATCCTGACGAAGAAGAAGGCGCTCAAGGACACGGCCGTCGAAAGGGTCACGTTCAACGCCATCACCAGGTCCGCTGTGCTCGAGGCCATGGCCAATCCGCGCCAGCTGGATATGGAGCTGGTCGAGGCCTATCTGGCGCGCCGCGCGCTGGACTATCTGGTGGGCTTCACCCTGTCGCCCGTGCTGTGGCGCAAACTGCCCGGCGCGCGCTCGGCGGGTCGGGTGCAGTCGGTCGCCCTGCGGATCGTCGTCGACCGCGAGATGGAGATCGAGGCGTTCCGGCCCCAGGAATACTGGTCGGTCGAGGCCGATCTGGCCGCCGACAGCCCGCCCTTCACGACCCGGCTGGTCAAACACGCCGGAAAGCGGGTGCAGCGGCTGGACATCACCTCCGAGGCCATGGCCGGCGCCGCGCGCGATGCCATCAAGGCCGGCAGTTTCACGATCAAGTCGATCGAGAAGAAGCCGGTCAAGCGCAGCCCCTCGCCGCCCTTCACCACCTCGACCCTGCAGCAGGAGGCCGCGCGCAAGCTGGGCTTCACCGCCCAGCGGACCATGCAGGCGGCGCAGAAACTGTATGAAGGCGTCGACGATACCGGCGGCCTGATCACCTATATGCGGACCGACGGTCTGTCGGTCAGCCCGGAGGGCATCGCCCAGGCCCGGGAGGTCATCGCCGACCGGTTCGGCCCGGCCTACGTTCCCGAACAACCCCGCTACTACAAGACCAAGGTCAAGAACGCCCAGGAAGCGCACGAAGCGATCCGGCCGACCAATCTGACCCGCCACCCCGACAGCCTGCGGCTCGAGGGCGACCTGTCGCGTCTGTACGAGCTGATCTGGAAACGGATGATCGCCAGCCAGATGGAGTCCGCCCGGCTGGACCGGACCACGGTCGAGGTCGAGACCCCGGACGGCCAGACCGGCC
>CANMXH010000246.1 GCA_947501315.1 Caulobacteraceae bacterium
CGAAGAGGCGGCGGAGATCGGGCTGGACGAGGCGCTCGATGACGGCTGCGCCGTGATTGAATGGCCCGAGCGGCTGGGCGACGATCCCGCGGCCTGGCTGGGGCCGGACCGGCTCACCGTGACCCTGGCCGAAGCGGGTGACGGCCGGCATGCGACCGTTTCTGGCGTAGGGGCGTGGGACGCCAAGCTGAAGGATCTGCATGTCTGACCGCGAACACCAACGCCTGGATTTTCTGAAGACGGCCGGCCTCGCCGACGCCGTCCGTACGCCGCTGGCTGGCGACGCCTCGACGCGCCGCTATGAGCGGCTGACCACCCCGTCGGGCCGGTCGCTGATGCTGATGGACCAGGTCGCCGCCGCAGAGAGCCCGCCGGCCGATCCGGCCTGGTCACCCGAACGCCGCCGGGCCGAGGGCTGGAACGCCACCGCCCGCCTGTCCGCCGGCCGGATCGAGGCCTTTGCCGCCGTCGCCGGCCATATGCGGGACGTCGGGCTGTCCGCGCCGATGATTCCGGCGCTGGACGCCGCTGCCGGGCTCGCGGTGCTCGAGGATTTCGGCGACGGCCTGTTCGCCCGGGTGATCGACGACGGTCAGGACGAAACGCCGCTGTACCTCGCTGCGATCGAGGCCCTCGTGCGGTTGCAGGAGGCGCCGGCCCCCGAGGTGCTCAGCGGACCCGCCGGCGACTGGCCCCTGCAGGTCTATGACGGGACCGCGCTCAAGGGCGGCGCCGACCTGTTCATCGAATGGCTGCCCCGGCTCAAGCCGGATCTGCAGTTTTCCGATACCGCCCGGGCCCGGTGGGACGAGGCGTGGGCCGGGTTGATCCAGCATGCCGAGCGCGAGGCCACCGTCATGGCCCACCGCGACTTCCATGCCGAGAACCTGATCTGGCTGCCGGACCGCGACGGTCCCGCCCGGGTCGGGATGATCGACTTCCAGGACGCCGTCCGCGCCCACCCGAGCTGGGACCTCCATTCGCTGCTGCAGGATGCGCGCCGGGATGTCTCGCCCGCGCTGGAAGCCCTGGCGCTCAACCACTATTTTTCGCTCCGGCCGAACGTCGACCGCGAGGCCTTCATGCGCGACTACGCGGCCCTGGCCACACTCAATGAGGCCCGGATCCTCGGCATTTTCGCCCGGCTGATCGTCCGGGACGGCAAGGACCGTTATGCGGCCTTCATGCCCCGGATGTGGAACCATCTGACCACCAATCTTCCGGCGGCCGATCCCCGCCTTGGGGCGTGGTTCGACGAATATGTGCCGATGGGGGCCCGGACATGACCGCCCCCACCACCGCCATGGTCCTTGCCGCCGGCCTCGGCACCCGGATGCGGCCCCTCACCGACGACCGGCCCAAGGCCCTCGTCGAGGTCGGCGGGGCGGCCCTGATCGACCATGTGCTTCGCCGTCTGGGCGAGTCGGGAGTCGAGCGCGCCGTCGTCAATGTCCACTGGTTCGCCGAACGGCTGGAATCGCACCTCGCAGCGCGCGCCGGCAGGCCCGAAATCCTCATCTCCGACGAGCGGGCTGAACTGCTGGAAACGGGCGGTGGCCTCAAGAAGGCGGGTCCGCTGCTGGGCCCCGACCCGGTCTTTGTCGCCAATATCGACAGCGTCTGGACCGACAACAGCGCGCCCGGCGACACGGCCCTGAATCAACTCGCGCAGCTGTGGAATCCGTCAATCATGGATGCGGCCCTTCTTCTCGCGAGACGCGAGGGCTCGATCGGCTTTGAGGGGGGTGGTGATTTCTTCCTCGCCGGGGACGGCCGGCTGACCTTCCGCGGCGACGCCGCCGAGGCGCCCTACGCCTATATGGGCGTCCACATCTGCCGGCCCGACTATGTCGCCGACGGCCCCGACGGCCCCTTTTCCCTGAGCGGCTTCTGGCGCCGGTCGGCCGCGGCGGGTCGGCTTTACGGCTGTGTGCTGGACGGCGACTGGATGCATGTCGGCGACCCCGAAGCCCGTGATGCGGCCGAGGCGAAACTGGCGGGCGGATGACCGCCCGTTTCGATCCCTTTTCCGGGGCCGGCCCGCGCTGGTATGCGATCGAGGCCCAGCGGCCCTTTCTCGACGATCTCGCGGCCGGGGTGCTGGACTGGCTGGGCGACCATCCGCCCGAGACCCTGTCCGACGCCGTCATCCTGCTGCCCAACCGCCGCGCCGCGCGGGCCTTTACTGCCGCCCTGTCCCGACGGGCGGGCGGGCGGCCCATCCTCCTGCCCCAGGTCCGGCCGCTCGGTGATCTGGAAGAGGACGAACCGCCCTTCGCCCCGGGCGACATCGGCCTGGACCTGCGCCCTGCCATCACCCCCCTCGCCCGCCGTTTCGAGCTGGCCCGGATGGTGGCGGCCCATGACCCTCGCGCCGCCGCCTCTCCCCTCCATGCGCTGGAGATGGCCGACGCCCTCGGGGCCTTTCTCGATTCCTGCCAGATCGAGGAAGTCCCGGATATGGGACGTGTCGCCGACCTCGCCGGGGCGGACCTGGCCCAGCACTGGCTCGACACGGCCGCCTTCCTCGCCATCGCGGTCGAGCAATGGCCCGCGCGTCTGGCGGAACTGGGCCTGATGGACCCCGCCGCCCGCCGCACCCTGCTGCTGCGGCGTCTGGCCGAGGCCTGGACCGCCCGGCCGCCGACCCAGCCCCTGATCGTGGCCGGATCGACCGGCACGGCCCCCGCGGCTGCCGACGTCATCGGGGCCGCCGCCCGCGCGCCGCAGGGCTGCGTCGTCCTGCCGGGACTGGACCTGACTCTCCCGCCCAAGGCCTGGAATGAGCTGGATGTGCAACATCCCCAGGGGGCGCTGAAGGCCCTGCTGCTGCGCCATGACATCGCCCGCGACCAGGTCGCCGTCTGGGGCGCGGCCGCCGGGCCTGTGCCCTCGGCCCGCCGCCGCCTGATTGCCGAGGCCCTGACCCCGCCCGGGGCCACCGCCGACTGGCGCGGCACCATCGATGCCATGGGCCGCGAACCGGGCGACCCCGTCGCCGAGGGTCTGGAAGGCCTGACCCTGATCACGGCCCGCGCCGAGGAGGAGACAGCCGCGGTCGCGGCCGTGCTGATGCGCGAAGCCCTGGAGACGCCGGGCAAGACCACCGCCCTGGTCACCCCCGACCCGCTGTTCGCCCGCCGGGTCCAGGCCCGGCTGTCGCGCGGGGGGCTGGAGGCCGATTCCTCCGCCGGCGCACCCCTGTCGATCACCCCCGTCGGCGTATTGCTGTCCCTGATGGCGGATCTGGTCGGTGAACCGTTCAGCGGCGCAACCCTTCTGGCGCTGCTCAAACATCCGCTGGTCCGGCTGGGTCTGGAGGCCCGC
>CANMXH010000247.1 GCA_947501315.1 Caulobacteraceae bacterium
CCCGAGCTGGTCAGGGTGCCGGGGCCGAAGTCGCGCGAGACCAGCAGGGTGTTCTCGTCCACCCAGGTCGCCCCGCCCTTGGACTCCTCCAGCACGAAGCCGCCGTCGACGAAGGTGCGGGTGGTGCGGTCGAACTCGCGGATGGTCACCGCATCCTTGCCGCCGTCCGACAGGGAGACGAGGCAGCGGGTCTCCTCCGGCGGCAGGCAGGTCGCGCCCTTGTAGACCCAGTTCTTGCCCTCGGCCGCGGCCAGGGCGTCGAAGTCGAGAATGGTCTCCCACTGCGGCGCGTCGGTGCGGTAGCTGTCCAGGGTGGTGGTGCGCCAGATGCCGCGCACATGGGTCGCGTCCTGCCAGAAATTGTCGATCGTGCCGTCGTGGTTGAAGCCCGGCGCGGGAATGCGGTCGCGCGACTGGACGATCTCCAGCGCCTGCTGGTGCAGGCCCTCATAGCGCGGGTCACCGCGCAGCACGCCCAGCGAATGCTCATTGTGGGCATTGACCCAGGCCATGGCGCGCTCGCCATCGACCTCTTCCAGCCAGAGGTAGGGGTCGGTGGCGTCCGAGGTGGCGAAGGCGCCCTCCGCCAGCGGCGGGTTCGGCGGGGTCGGGGTCTGGGCCATGGCGCTCGTGCAAAGGGCGGTGGAAACGAGAAGCGCGGCAAGCGCGGCGGTGCGGATCATGGGACGGAGTCTCCGACGATTGGTCGGCCGGCACCTTAGCGGCGGGTCGGGTTACGGCAAGCCGGGGCGGGCGGCGGTTACGGTTTTGTCATCTTGGGGGGTGTGAGGTGTAGGGTGCGGGGTATGGGGAAGCGTTCAGCGCCGCTCGACGCCTCCACCCCAAACCCCACACGCCACGCCCTCCCTCGCCTAAGCTCCGGTCCGCCCCTATATCCGGTCACCAATGACCCGACCCTTCGTCAAGATGAACGGTGCCGGCAACGACTTCGTCGTCGTCAATGCGCTGGAGACGCCGTTCGCGCCGACGGCCGACCAGGCGCGCGCCATCGCCGACCGGAAGACGGGCGAGGGTTGCGACCAGCTGATCGCCCTTGAGCCGTCGAACCGCGCCGATGCTTTCATGCGCGTCTGGAATGCCGATGGCGGCGTGGTCGAGACCTGCGGCAACGCCCTGCGCTGCGTCGGCTGGATGCTGCTGCAGTCGACCGGCAAGGATGAGGTGTCCATCGACACCCTGGGCGGCCCGACGAAAGCCTGGCGCGTCCCGGGCCGCGTCGGGTCGGGAGATCCCGAAGGGTCGACGACCGCGGCCCGGATCAAGGTCGATATGGGCGCACCCCGGCTGGACTGGGAACAGATCCCGCTCGACGAGGCCATGGACACCCGAGGCATCGAGCTGCAGGTCGGCCCCATCGACGCCCCGGTCCTGCATACGCCGGGCGCGGTCTCCATGGGCAATCCCCACGTCGTCTTCTTCATGGACCATACGCCCGACGACGGCTTCGTGCGCGGCACGGGCTCGCTGATCGAACACCATCCGCGCTTCCCCGAGGGCGTCAATGTCGGCTTCGCCAGGGTCCTCGCGCCCGACCGCATCCGCCTGCGCGTCTGGGAGCGCGGGGCCGGCCTGACGCGCGCCTGCGGCACAGGAGCCTGCGCCGCCCTGGTCGCCGCCGCCCGTCGCGGCCTGACCGGACGCGCCGCCACGGTCGAGGTCGACGGCGGCGAACTGCGGATCGAATGGGACGAGGCGACGGACCATGTCTTCATGACCGGCCCGGTCGAGGTCGAGCGGACGGGGACGCTCGCCCTCTGACGCGCCCGGCAAGCCGGGGTTTCGCCTTTGGCGTGACGAGGGATGACGCCGAACCCCGGGCTTGCGAGGTTGTTCCGCGGGTGGCCGCGCTCTAGGACTGGAGTGCGCCCTCTTGGAATCAATTCATGCCCGATCTGACCGACAAGCAGACCTTTTCCGACGAAGACGCGCTGGAATTCCACCGCACGCCGACACCGGGCAAGATCTCCATGGCGCCGACCAAGCCCATGGCGACCCAGCGCGATCTGTCCCTGGCCTATTCGCCGGGGGTAGCCGTGCCGGTGCGCGCGATCGCCGAGGACCCCGACAGGGCCTATGACTACACCTCCAAGGGCAATCTGGTCGCCGTCATCTCCAACGGCACGGCCATCCTCGGCCTCGGCAACCTCGGCCATATGGCGTCCAAGCCGGTGATGGAAGGCAAGGCCGTCCTGTTCAAACGCTTCGCCGACGTCGACAGCTTCGATGTCGAGGTCAAGACCACCGACCCGGACGAATTCATCACCGTGGTCAAGAACATCGGCGACACCTGGGGCGGGATCAATCTCGAGGATATCAAATCCCCGGAGTGTTTCGTCATCGAGTCCGAGCTGCAGGACCTGCTCGATATTCCGGTCTTCCATGACGACCAGCACGGCACGGCCATCATCTCGACCGCCGGCCTGATCAACGCCTGCCATCTCGCCGGCAAGCGGCTGGAGGACGTCAAGGTCGTCCTGGCCGGTGCCGGGGCGGCGGGCCTGTCATCAATCGCCCTGATGAAGGCGGCCGGGGTGCGCAAAGAGAACACCGTCATCGTCGACAAGGACGGGGTGGTCTATATGGGGCGGCCCTTCGGCATGGACCAATGGAAGGTCGCCCACGCCACAGCCACCCCCCTGCGGACCCTGGCCGAGGCCATGGTCGGGGCCGACGTCGTGCTGGGCCTGTCGGCCAAGGGCGCCATCACCAAGGAAATGGTGGCCTCCATGGCCCCCAATCCGATCATCTTCGCCATGGCCAATCCGGACCCGGAGATCACGCCCGAGGATGTCCTCAGCGTGCGAACCGACGCGATCATCGCCACCGGCCGGTCCGACTATGTCAACCAGGTCAACAACGTTCTCGGCTTTCCCTACATTTTCCGCGGTGCCCTCGACGTCCGGGCCCGGCGGGTCAATCACGAGATGAAGATCGCCTGCGCCCGGGCCCTGGCCGCCCTCGCCCGTGAGGATGTGCCCGACGAGGTCGCCGCCGCCTATCGCGGGCGCAAGCTCAAGTTCGGCCCCGACTACATCATTCCGACACCGTTCGATCCGCGGCTGATCTGGTACATCCCGCCCTTCGTCGCCCAGGCGGCGATGGACACCGGCGTGGCCCGCAAGCCGATCGAGGACATGGATGCCTATCGCGCGCAGCTGTAGGCGCGGCTCGATCCCTCCGCCGCCCTCATGCAGCAGATATCATCGGCTGTCCGGGCCGCCCCGAACAAGCGGGTGATCTTCGCCGAAGGCGAGGAAACCGCCGTGATCCGCGCCGCCTGGGGCTTCAA
>CANMXH010000248.1 GCA_947501315.1 Caulobacteraceae bacterium
GGCCAGAACGCGCGGCAGTTCGCGACCATGGTCGAATACGGCATGACCCCCGCCGAGGCGATCCGCGCCGCGACATGGAACGCTGCCCAGGCGCTCGGGCGGGAAGGTGATGTGGGTGCCATTGTGACCGGCCGCTACGGCGACCTGATCGCGGTGTCCGGCGACCCGCTGGCCGATGTGCGGAGGCTTGAGACCGTGCCTGTGGTCATCAAGGGCGGGGCGGTGGTGCGCGACGCGCGCTGAGGTTTCAGCCGACGTAGACCCGCGGCACACGCGCCGTGACCGAGGTCAGCAGCTCATAGGCGATCGTCCCGGCGGCGGTCGCCGCGTCGTCCAGCATCCGGTTCGCGCCGAACAGCTCGACCCGGTCGCCGACGGCCAGGTCCAGCCCGGTCACATCGACGGCGCAGGCGTCCATCGACACACGCCCGACGATCGGCCGGAGCTCACCCGCCACGAAGACCTGACCGTGCGGGCTGTAACTCCGCAGCACGCCGTCGGCATAGCCCGCCGCGCAGGTGGCGATCCGGGTGGGCCGCGTCGCGGTGAAGCCGCGCGAATAGCCGACCGTCTCGCCGGCGGGCACCTCAAGCAGCTGCAATATCTCCGCTGTCAGCGTCGCCACGGGCCGGATGCGGCCCTCGGGGCGGCCCTCGGGCCCACCGCCGTAAAGGCAGATTCCGGGTCGGGCCGCATCGAACGCATAGTCGGTGCCCAGGAAGACGCTGCCTGAGTTGGCGAATGACCGCACCACACCCGGATAGCGCGCCGCTGCGGCCGCAAAGGCATTCCGCTGGCGGGCGTTCATGGGTTCGGACGGATCGTCGGCGCAGGCGAGGTGGCTCAGCACCAGATCCAGTCCCTCGAACGGCGCGGGCGCAGTCTCGGGGCGGAAACCGAGCCGGTTCATGCCCGTGTCGATCTGGATACCGCAGGCACCGCCGCCTGCGGCCCGCCATTCCGCCAGCTGGGCGTCAGCATTCAATACCGGGCGCAGGTTCGCGTCCCTGAGTCGGGCTCCGCGCCCGGGCAGGCAGCCGTCCAGCACATAGATGGCCGGACCGCTACCGAGCGCCGCACGCAGCCGCTCGCCCTCGGCGGCCCGCGCAACGAAGAAGGTTCGTGCGCCCTCCGCCATCAATCGCCGGGCACAGGCGGCGGCTCCGAGGCCATAGCTGTCGGCCTTCACCACGGGATGCACGGGAACGCCGCCGGTCGCTTCCAGCGTACGGAAATTCGCAGCAAGGGCGTTCAGGTCGACGGTGAGCGTGGCCGGTGCGGGCATCCCGCCATCTATGGCGACCCGCTTGTGCGATGCAACACGCGTTGATCTTCAGACGGACGAAAGGCCGGTGGCGCGGACACCCTGCCTAGCGCGGCCCCTTGGCCTTGTAGGGCCTGGCTGCGGCCGGCTTGCCGCGGGCATCCTTGGCCGCCCAAGGCCGGTCGCCGCCCTGGGGCTTGCCTTTGGGCTTGCCTTTCCAGGGCCGGTCACCCGCCGCCGCCGGAGCGGCCTCGGCGTCTGATCGCGGGACCCAGGGCGTCTTGCCCGCCACCGGGGGCTTTTTCACCCAAGGCTTTTTGCCCTCGGGCGTCGGATCATTGGGCGTGCGCTTGACCCAGGGCTTCTTGCCCTCGGCGGCCGGGGCAGGGGCGTCGTCCCGCTTCACCCAGGGCTTTTTCTCGGCCTGCGGACGATCCTCGCGGGCCTTCCAGGCGGGCTTGTCGCCAGAGTCCTCGCGCTTGACCCAAGGCTTTTTGCCCTCGGCCGCCGGCGCGGCCTCCTCGCGTTTGACCCAGGGCTTTTTCGCGCCTTCGGGGCGATCTTCGCGTGGCTTCCAGGCCGGCTTTTCACCGATGTCCTCGCGCGCCTTCCACGGCTTGCGCTCGGGACGGTCGCCGGTCGGGCGATCCCCGGCAGGCTTCTTGTCCCAGCGGCTGACGGGCTTCTCCGACGGGCCCGGCTTGACGGCCGGATCGATCTTGACGCCGTCCTCGAGCCCAAGCGCGATGGCGGCCTCGAACCTGGCCTGCATCTCCAGGGTGATCTCGAACTTGGTCTCGCGCTCGAAGATCTTGATCGAGCCGATGTCGCGCTTGGTCACATGACCCAGGCGGCAGATCGTCGGCATCAGCCATTTCGGATCGGCATTCTTGTCGCGGCCGATATTGATCCGGTACCAGGTCATGTCGCCGCCGCGGGCGAAGTCCGTATAGGGGACGTCGGGCTGGCCCTTGTCGTTCTTGCCGCTTTCCTGCTGCCGCTTCATCCGGTCGTCGTCATAGACGTCCTCGGGGGCCGGCAGCTTCTGCTGGTAAAGGCGGATCAGGGCGGCGGCGACCTGTTCCGGCGTGGTCTTTTCGAGCAGTTGGCGGCCGAGGGCCAGCATGTCCTCATCCTCGACCGGCGCGGTCAGGACGGGGTCGGCCAGCATACGTCTGCGGTCGTTCTCGAGGATCATCTCGGCCGACGGCGGGCCCGACCATTCGGCCTTGATCGAGGCCGATTGCAGCATCAGCTCGACCTTGCGGCGGCGCGTATAGCTGACCAGCAGGACCGAGACGCCCTTCTTGCCGGCGCGTCCGGTGCGGCCCGAACGATGCAGCAGCCCGGCCTTGTTGACCGGGATTTCGGCATGGATGACCAGTCCGAGATCCGGCAGATCCAGACCGCGCGCAGCGACATCGGTGGCGACACAAACCCGGGCATGGCCGTCCCGCAGGGCCTGCAAGGCCTCCGAGCGCTGGCTCTGGGTCAGTTCGCCGGACAGGCCGACGACCGAAAACCCGCGCTCGCGCAGGCTGGAGGTCAGATGCTTCACCCGCTCGCGGGTGTTGGCGAACACCAGGGCACCGGGGGCCTCGAAATAGCGGAGCACATTGACGACCGCGAGCTCGACCTCGTTCGGGGCGACGCGAATAGCCTTGTATTCGATGTCGGCGTGGGACGCGTTGCCGGCGACCGTATCGATCCTCAGGGCGTCGCGCTGATAGGTCTTGGCCAGCTGCACGATATCGCGCGCCAGGGTGGCCGAGAACATCAGGGTGCGGCGCTCGGCCGGGGCGGTCTCGAGGATGAAGGTCAGGTCCTCATGAAAGCCCATGTCGAGCATTTCGTCGGCTTCATCCAGGACGACGGCCTGCAGGGTCGTCAGGTCCAGCGAGCCGCGCTCGAGATGGTCGCGCAGGCGGCCGGGGGTGCCGACGACGATGTGGCAGCCGCGATTCAGCGCCTGTCGTTCGACCTTGGGGTCCATGCCGCCGACGCAGGAGACGATGCGCGCGCCGGTCTGGGCATAGA
>CANMXH010000249.1 GCA_947501315.1 Caulobacteraceae bacterium
GCCAGGGACGTATCTGAGACATGAGCCTGACCGACATCCTCGCCCTGCTGGGCCTGAACCTCGCCCTCATCATCGCGGTGATGACCGGCCTGTGGCTGGTATCCCTGAAGGTCCGGGACGTCAGTTTCATCGACGCCGTCTGGCCCATGGCGATGCTGTTTCTGGCCCTGGTCACCTTTCCGCGGACCGAGGGGGACCCGACGCGCAAATGGCTGCTCATGTGGCTGGTCGGGATCTGGGCCCTGCGGCTGGGCTGGCACCTCTATCGCCGCTGGCGCGCGCATGGGGCCGATGGCCGGTATCTGAACCTGCTGGCCCGGATGGAAACCAACCGGGGCTGGGGCTTCGGCAAGACGGCGCTGCTGGTGGTGTTTGTGCCGCAGGCGGTGCTGGCCTGGCTGACCTCCCTGCCGGTGCAACTGGGTCAGGTGGCCCTTGAGCCCGCGGTGGGCTGGATCGGCTGGGTCGGGGCGGTGCTGGCAGTGATCGGCATCGGCTTTGAGAGCGTCGGCGACGCCCAGCTGACTGCTTTCCGCAACGACCCGTCCAAAAAGGGCAAGGTTCTGGACACAGGCCTGTGGCGCTGGACCCGCCACCCCAATTATTTCGGCGATGCCTGCGTCTGGTGGGGGCTGTTCCTGATCGCGGCCGAGACCGGACCCGGGATGTGGTCCATCGCGGGGCCGCTGTTCCTGACCTTTACCCTGACCAAATGGTCGGGGATCGGCATCACGGAAAAGGTCATTCACGCTTCGCGGCCGGGCTATGCCGACTATGTGCGCCGGACCAGCGCCTTCATTCCCTGGCCGCCGAAGAAGGGCTGAGGATCAGCCTTCTGCCGCGAAGGCCACACGCGCCGCGCCCAGCAGGGCTGCGTGTTTGTGCAGGATCACATGGGTGGGGATGGCCGCCATATAGTCCTGGAACCGGCCCTTGCGTTCGAACCGCTCGCGAAACGGGCTGGCCTTGAGGAAGGGCAGGATGCGCGGGGCGATGCCGCCGGCGATATAGACCCCGCCGCGCGCGCCGGTGGTCAGGGCGATGTCTCCGGCCACGGCGCCGAGGATGGCGCAGAACCGGGCCAGGGTCGCCCCGCAGTGGCTGTTGGGGTTCTCCAGCGCCTCGGTCGTGATCTGTGCCGGGTCGTCGACATGGGTCTCGCGCCCGTCGATCTCGGCGAGGGCCCGATGCATGTTCAGCAGGCCGGGTCCGCAGATCAGCCGCTCGATCGAGACGCGCTCATAGCGGCGACGCAGGATGCGCAGGATCTCGTCCTCGATGGGGTCGCCCGGTGCGAAACAGGCATGGCCGCCCTCGGTCGGCATGGCGATTTCCCGTCCATGATGGTCCCGGGCGAGGGCCGAGACGCCGAAGCCGGTGCCCGGGCCGAGGACGGCGATGGCGGCATGGGGATCGCCGGAAGCAGGGCCGCCGAGCGCGGCGAGCTGGTCCGCCGGAACGACCGGCGCACCCCAGGCCAGGGCCTCGAAATCATTGATCAGACAGACCGGATTCAGGCCGAGGGTCTGCAGCTCAGCCTCGGACACCCGCCAGGGCGAATTGGTCAGGTCGATCTCGCCGTCGGTGACCGGCCCCGCCACGGCGAGGACGCCGCCCGTCGGCTTGATGTCACAGCCGTCGAGAAAGGCCTTCACGCCACCGAGGAAGGTCGGATGCTCCGACGCCGGAAAGCTCTGATGGTGCTCAAGCACCGGCCGACCCTCGACCATATGGGCCAGGGCAAAGCGGGCGTTGGTTCCGCCGACGTCACCAACGAGAAGGGTCCGATCCCAGGCTACGGTCATTGAGGCGTCCTTTGCATCAGGCATCGACCATGCGGTCCAGGAGATTGGCGTCCGGCGGCGCATCGGCGTGGCCGTTCATGCTGCCCGGCGAGGCGAAGCAGATCGAGGCACCGGCCTCGGCCGTGCCAACCATCTGGCGGAAGGCACCGAACAGTTCGCGGCCATAGCCCCAGGCCGCGCCCTCGGCGTGAACCTGTGACCGGGTCGCGGCGGGACGGGCGGCAAGGTCGGGGACGCCCACGGTGGTCAGCACACCGGCCTCGGCGTCCAGCCGGATAACATCTCCATCCCGCACATGAGCGAGGGGGCCGCCGGCGAGGGCCTCGGGCGAGACATGGATGGCGGCGGGGGTCTTGCCCGAGGCCCCGGACATGCGGCCGTCGGTGACGAAGGCGACCTTGAAGCCCTTGTCCTGAAGCACGGACAGGGCCGGTGACAGGCTGTGCAACTCGGGCATGCCATTGGCGCGCGGCCCCTGGAAGCGCAGGACGACGACCACATCGCGGTTCAGCTTGCCGTCCCTGAAGGCCTGGAGTGCGTCTTCCTGGGTTTCGAACACGGCGGCGGGGGCTTCGACAATACGGTTCTCCGGCTTGACCGCCGAGACCTTGATCACCGCCCGGCCGAGGTCGCCCTGGACAAGGCGCAGGCCGCCCTCGCGGTCGAAGGGATCGGAGGCGGGGCGGAGAATGTCCGTGTCCAGACTTTCCTTGACGCCGTCCTTCCAGACCAGTTCGCCGTCGACCATCATCGGCTCCTGGAAATAGGGGTGGATGCCCTCGCCCATGACCGTGACCACATCGGAGTGGATATAGCCGGCTCCGGCCAGTTCGCGGGCGACGAAGGCGACGCCGCCGGCGGCCTGGAAGGCGTTCACATCGGCCGAGCCATTGGGATAGATCCGCGCCAGCAGGGGGGTGACCGAGGACAGCTGGTCCATGTCGGTCCAGTCGATCAGCACGCCCGCCGCCCGCGCCATGGCGACCAGATGGATGGCGTGGTTGGTCGAACCGCCGGTGGCCAGCAGGGCGACGATCATGTTGACGACCGACTTCTCGGAGATGACGTCGGCCATCCGGCCCTGACCGGTACGGGCCAGTTCGACGGCGCGTCTGGCGGTCGCGGCTGTCAGTGCGTCGCGCAGGCCGGTCTCGGGGTGGACGAAGGCGGTGGAGGGCAGGTGCAGGCCGCCGAGCTCCATCATCATCTGGTTGGAGTTGGCGGTGCCGTAGAAGGTGCAGGTGCCAGGCGAATGATAGCTGGCGATCTCGCTCTCCAGCAGGGTTTCGCGGTTGACCCGCCCTTGCGCATATTCGGCGCGAACGCGGGCCTTTTCAGCATTGGGAATGCCCGACGGCATGGGGCCGGCCGGGGCGAAGATGACGGGCAGGTGGCCGAAGGCCAGCGCGCCCATGAACAGGCCGGGCACGATCTTGTCACAGACGCCGAGACAGACCGCCGCGTCGAAGGCGTCATGGGTCAGGGCCA
>CANMXH010000250.1 GCA_947501315.1 Caulobacteraceae bacterium
CGGGCACGCTCGCCATCGGTGCCCGGGTGCAGCTGCGCTCCAGCGCGGCCGCCCGCCTGACCACCCGCGCCAACCACTCCGCCGCCCACCTGCTGCACAAGGCCCTCGCCAATGTGCTGGGTGGCCATGTGGCCCAGAAGGGCCAGATGGTCGACGCCGAACGCCTGCGCTTCGACTTCAGCCACAACGCCCCCGTGACCGAGGACGAACTGGCCCGGATGGAGGATGAGGTGAACGCCGTCATCCGCCAGAACCTGCCCGCCGATACGAAGATGATGGGCCCGCAGGAGGCCATCGCCGCCGGTGCCGTGGCCCTGTTCGGAGAGAAATACGGCGACGAGGTCCGCGTGCTGACCCTCGGCCGTGATCTGGCCCGGACCGACAAGCCCTATTCCGTCGAACTGTGCGGCGGCACCCATGTGGCCCGCACCGGCGACATCGCCCTGTTCAAGATCGTCTCCGAGACCGGCATCGCCGCCGGCGTGCGCCGGATCGAGGGCCTGACCGGCGAAGCCGCCCGTCAGTTCCTGCTGGCCCAGGCCGGTGTGGCGAAATCGCTGGCCCAGTCGTTCAAGGTCCAGCCCGCCGACGTTCCCGCCCGCGTCGAGGCCCTCACCGCTGAGCGCCGCGCGCTGGAGAAACAGGTCGCCGAACTGAAGAAGCAACTGGCCCTTGGTGGCGGCGGTGCTGCCGCCAATGCCGCGCCGGAAGAGATCAACGGCGTCAAACTGATTGCCCGCGTCCTCGACGGCGTCGACGGCAAGGGGCTGCGCGGCGTCGCCGAGGAGTTCCGCGCCCAGGTCGGCTCGGGCGTCGTCGCCCTGATCGGCGTCACCGAAGGCAAGGCGGCCGTCACCGTCGCCGTCACCTCGGACATGACCGGCACGGTCAACGCGGCCGATCTCGCCCGCGCAGCCGTCATCGCCATGGGTGGACAGGGTGCCGGCGGCAAGCCGGACTTTGCCCAGGGCGGTGCGCCGGACGGCTCGAAGGCCGAGGATGGTCTGACCGCGATCCGGGCGGCGCTGGCGGGCTAGGTCTCAGGCCCGCTCTGCAGATCCACGGCCGCCAGTTTCCAGTCGAACAGGCCACGCCGTTCCAGGATAAGGGCCAGCTGGTCGTCCGGCCGGTCGCGATCCGTCAGGGTAATGGCGAACGCGTTCAGGCTGCGATAGCCCCAGGCCTGATGGATATCCTTGCCACCGGACGGGCCCGCGGCCGGTTCCGGGGCGGGGCGGCCCGTCGCGTCGGGTGCCTCGGCCGTGGTGACCATGTGGGCGACCACCTGGGGCGTGACCACGGCATCGACGGCACCGGACAGGATCAGCGGTGCCAGCATCATGCCCAGCCCGCTCAGACCGCTGTCGGCCAGGCGTGGGTCGCGGCTCATCCGCGCCATCAGCTCTGCGTTGAGCTCGGCCTTCAGGCTTTCGCGCAAGGACGGAAAGTCCACCAGCTGCTCGATCCTGTCCTGATCACCGGCCCGGGCAGCCCGGATCAGGGCCTGCCCCGCCAGCACCGGCGCGACGGCCCATCCGATCCCGAACAGGATCAGACCCCCGACGGCGATGCCCACGATCAGCGACTTCTTCATTCAACCCTCTGACGTCAGAACACCGTTCTGCGGCTACGGTTGCCCGAGTCGCACGAGGTCGCCAAGGGGCCGCTAAATCAACCCGCCGTGCGGTCGGTCCCTGCGGTGCCAGCGGCCGGCGCGGTGCCTCCGGGCAGGCCGACATGAACCAGTTTCCACTCGAACGGCCCCTGACGTTCAAAGGTGAAGAGCGTGGTCGCCCCGCCGTCGTCCACGACGCTCATCCGGGCGCGGTTCATGCCCCAATAGACCGGCCGGGGCATGGGCCCGCCGGTATTGGCGTTGTCCGCTGAAGAAGGCTGCGCGCCTGTGCGCCGCGACGCGGCGCGACCCTCGCCCCGGGTCAGGGCCGCCAGGGCAGCGGGTGAGAGATAGGCATCCACGTCCGGTGCCGCCGGAGCTGTCGCCTGTTCGAACTGCCGCCGCACAGCCCCTATGGGGTCTTCCAGAAAGGACGGAGCCGGGGCCGAGGCCGCCGGATTGCCGTCCAGTTGCGGGCGCAGGGACTGGCGCACGGCGGGAAAGTCGATCAGCCGCGCCAGGCCGGCGACATCGCCGGCCTCGGCCGCCGAACGGATGCCGAAAAAGGCCACGGCCGGGGCCGCGAAGAAGGCGATCACCGCCCCCAGCACGGCGACCATGATCAGATTGGCGAACAGCCCCCCGAGCCCGCCTTGCCGCTTCTTCGTCCGGGCCCAGACCGGCTGGTGATGGTCGTCGGATGGCGTGTTCAAGACCGTCTTCCCCTCAACATGCCGCATCAATGCACAGGAAGGCCGGCGCTCCAACTTTCCTTCTCCCCTTGCGGGTGGAAAAAGGCTTCGGCAAAGCCAATGACTGCGACGGGTGGGCCGCGAAGCGGGCCGGACGAGGGGCCGCACCGTCTGGCCGACAGGTGTGAAACCCCTCACCCGACCGCACCAGAACGACTGCTTCGCAGTCGTGTGCGTTCCCCCTCACCCTCAAGGGGGGCAATAGTATACTTGACAAAGCATCGTTGAATCCGTCGGGTTTTCCTACTGGAGCACGACGATGAACCTGACCGACCCGATCTTCACCGATGCCGACAAAGCCCGCGCCCATCTGGAACAAACCCGCTGGCCGCATGGCCCGGTCTGCCCGCACTGTGGCGTGGTCAACGAAGCCACCGCGATCAAGGGCCGCAGCGCCCGCGCTGGCCTCTACCAGTGCAACGCCACCGCTTGCCGTGAGCAGTTCACCATCACGGTCGGAACCGTCTTTGAACGCTCCAAGGTGCCGCTGAATAAGTGGCTGCTGGCCACCTACCTCATGGCCTCCAGCAAGAAGGGCATCAGCGCCCACCAGATCGGTCGCACGCTTGGCGTGACCTACAAGACGGCGTGGTTCATGTGCCATCGCATCCGCGAGGCCATGACCGAGACCCACTCGGCTCCGCTTGGCGGCTCCGGCAGGACCATTGAAGCCGACGAAACCGTCATCGGCGGCAAGGAGAAGAACGAGCGCCTGTCCAAGCGCAATCCTCGGGGGCAAGCGCCTCATGTATCGGCGGACTGGTGAAGCCACGTACGCTTGAGCAGAATGCAAAACGCCTGATCACAATGCGAAAGCGTGTACGATAGTTAACGCGGAACGGGACACGACCGCGTGAGTTTGTGTGGACAATGTCAACACATCTGACATATACGTTGTCCACACAGAGGAGGTGAAGCCATGC
>CANMXH010000251.1 GCA_947501315.1 Caulobacteraceae bacterium
CCGGCCGGTACGGGCGCCTATCTCCGCGCCCTGCAGAAGATCGCCAACGAGCGTGACGCTGAACTGACCTCGACCCGCGAAGCCGCCATCGAGCCGCTTCCGGCCGATCTGGCGCTGGAGCTGGAGAGCAGCGAAGGCTGATCCCGGGTCGAGCCCGGGATGACGATTGAACGGCAAGAAGGGCGGCTCCCGCGATGGGGCCGCCCTTTTTGTTGTCTCCTCCCCGTTCGCGAAGCGAATGGGGAGGGGGACCATGCGAAGCATGGTGGAGGGGTCAGGGCCTCCCGCCAGGGTGCGGCGGCGGCCACCCCTCCACCGCCTGCGGCGGTCCCCCTCCCCACGCTTCGCGCAGGGAGGAGACGGTCAGCGCGGCCCGTCGCGACGGTCGGTGCGGATGTTCTCCGTCGAGTCCGGACGGAGTGACGGGTCGAGGAGGCCCCCTGCGACCCCCATGCCGAAATTGGAGCCGGGGCCGTCCTGGGGGCCGACATTGCCGGTACCGCCGGCCAGCGGGCGGCGACGTCGGTCGTAGTCGGCCAGGCGGCGGGCACCCTCGGCCGCGAAGGGGCTGCCCGCCGTGTCGTCTATGGGGGCGGCTGCGGCGGCGCGCTGGCCGAAGCGGTCGTCACAGATGGCGCGTTCGGCGGCGCTCAGCAGGCCCGGTGAGGTGCAGCCGGGTCCGCGCGTGCGCAGACCGCGCCCGACGCGGTCACCCATGGTTTCGGGGCGCACGGCCCAGCCCTCGACACCCGGCGGCGGCGCGGGCGCGCCCGGGGCCGGGGCGCCGATGCGGGGCGCGGGCGGAGCAGGGCTGTCCTCATCATCAGGATTGCGGAATGGCCGGTCCGGATCGGCCGTGGGCGAGCCGGGCAGGGCAGGGGCGTTGGTGAACTGAGGCGGTTCGGGTGCCGCGCGGACGCGGGCGACCTCGCCGGGCAGGAGCGGGCGGGGTGTGATCTCGACATAGATGACGGGATCCGGGTCTGCGACCAGACCGGAGAGCGTCAACCCCATGGAGCGCAGGCCGAGGTATGAGAAGAGGGCCACATGGCCGAGCACGGACACGGCCACGATCGCCGGCTTGCGCCACCGCTCCGCACGGGCGGGCCATACCCACGCCGGCCCCCGAGATCGCTGTCCACCCGCCATGCGCGCACAGGAGGGGGCGAGCGTGTCTGTATTGCGGCCTGAGGTGGCCGATACGGCGGCAATCCCGACTCTGCCGCCGCCCTTGACCTTCAGCCCCCCCGCGCGTAGAAGCCGCCCACTTTCGAGGTTCCCGGTTCGCCGGGTTCCGGGATCGTGACAATTGAGCGGACGGGCTGTGCCCGCCGGAACGCCCGAAGCGCGCGTTCCGGTTTTTCTGTTTGGATGACGCGCTGCCGCCTCGAGATCAAACCCGGGGCGGCGCATCAGCGTCGTCCGAAAAGAAGGCTCATGAGGCGCTCCGGCCGAAAGGCACACGCCTCCATCGATTGAAAGAGACGAGTTTCGAATGCCGACTATCAACCAGCTGATCCGCAAGCCGCGCCAACCCAAGCCGGTCCGTAACAAGGTTCCGGCCCTGAAGGGCTGCCCGCAGCGCCGCGGCGTCTGCACCCGCGTCTATACGACGACCCCGAAGAAGCCGAACTCGGCTCTGCGTAAGGTCGCCAAGGTGCGTCTGACCACCGGCATCGAAGCCGTGTGCTACATCCCCGGCGAGGGCCACAATCTGCAGGAGCACTCGGTGGTCCTGATCCGTGGCGGCCGCGTGAAAGACCTTCCCGGCGTTCGCTACCACATCCTGCGCGGCGTGCTCGATACGCAAGGCGTCAAGGACCGCAAGCAGCGCCGTTCGCACTACGGCGCCAAGCGTCCGAAGTAAGCGATCCGCCCTTTCCATTCGCCGACCCACGTCGGCCGTCCGACACCGCTTTAGAAGGCCAAGCCCATGTCCCGTCGTCACCGCGCCCAGAAGCGCGAAGTCCTGCCGGATCCCAAATACAAGGATCTGACCGTCACCAAATTCATGAACTACGTCATGTACGAGGGCAAAAAGGCCGTCGCCGAGAACATCGTCTATGGCGCGTTCGAAATCCTGGCCGACAAGAAGAAGGATTTCGAGCCGGTCCAGACCTTCCACACCGCCCTGGAAAACGTCCAGCCGTCGGTCGAAGTTCGCTCGCGTCGCGTCGGCGGTGCCACCTATCAGGTGCCGGTCGAGGTTCGCCCCGACCGTCGCCGTGCCCTGGCGATCCGCTGGCTGGTCAATGCCGCGCGCAAGCGGGGTGAGAACACCATGACGGAAAAGCTGGCCGCCGAGCTGCTGGACGCCTCGAACAACCGCGGCACCGCGGTCAAGAAGCGCGAAGACACCCACAAGATGGCCGAGGCGAACCGCGCCTTCAGCCACTACCGCTGGTAACGTCTTCAAACCGCCCCCCTTTTCAGGGATTGGGGCGGTGACTAACTGCAGGGTATGCGGCGCGGGCGGTTTGAGCTAAATCGCCCGCGCTCGCTTATCCGAACATCGACGATCTCCCCCGAGGGCGCAGACTGCGTCCTGAACCCACTTCAAGGCACGCTTCCCATGGCCCGCGAAAACAAGATCGAGGACTACCGCAACTTCGGCATCATGGCCCACATCGATGCGGGCAAGACGACGACGACCGAGCGGATCCTGTATTACACCGGCAAGAACCACAAAATCGGCGAAGTCCACGACGGCGCCGCGACCATGGACTGGATGGACCAGGAGCAGGAGCGCGGCATCACCATCACGTCCGCCGCGACGACCGCCTACTGGAAAGGCAAGCGCCTCAACATCATCGACACCCCCGGCCACGTGGACTTCACCATTGAAGTCGAGCGTTCGCTGCGCGTGCTCGACGGTGCCGTGACGGTTCTGGACGGCAACGCCGGCGTTGAGCCGCAGACCGAGACCGTCTGGCGTCAGGCCGACAAATACCGCGTGCCGCGGATCGTGTTCGTCAACAAGATGGACAAGATCGGCGCTGACTTCGACGCCTCGGTGCAGTCGATCCGCGATCGCCTCGGTGCCAAGGCCGTGCCGATCCAGTTCCCGATCGGTTCGGAATCCTCGCTGTCGGGCCTGGTCGATATCGTCGCCATGAATTCGGTGGTCTGGGACAACGACGCCCTGGGCGCCAACTTCACTGTCGGCCCGATCCCGGCCGATCTGATGGACAAGGCCGTCGCCGCTCGCCAGTACCTGATCGACAACGCCGTC
>CANMXH010000252.1 GCA_947501315.1 Caulobacteraceae bacterium
CGGGCGACCCAGCGGGTGCGGTTCATCGACGTCAACCGCAGCTATGTCATCAACTACGGCCTCGGCCGCGATGTGGTCCAGGCCTGGGTCGAACGCCAGGGGGCGGATCACTGGCAGGGGATGGAGACCCTGCTGGCGAGCCAGATACTGCCGGTGGATCTGGTGGAGTAGGGCTTGGGGCTTGGGGCTTAGGGCTTAGGGGGTGGGGAAGATTTTATCGGGCTCTGCGTTTTCGCGTAAGCCCCAAGCCCCAAGCCCCAAGCCCTGCGCCTCACTGCGCCAGCATGCCGCCGTCGATCTTGAACTCGGTGCCGGTGACGAATTTTGATTCGTCGGCGGCGAGGTAGAGGACGCAGTACGCCACGTCGTCCGGCTCGCCGATTCGCTTCATGGGGATGCCGCGGCTGAGGCGTTCGTGGGCCTTGGCCTCGTCGCCGCCGGACATGGCGATGAAGGGGTCGAGGATCGGGGTCTTGATGAAGACCGGATGGACGGAGTTGCAGCGCACGTTCCAGCCGCCCTTGGCAGCCTCGAGGGCGATGGTCTTGGTGTACATCCAGACCGCTGCCTTGGTGGCGTTATAGGCCCCCATGCCCGGAGCGGCGGCGAGGCCGGCCACCGAACTGATGTTGATGATCGAGGCCCCTCCCGGTCCCCTGGCGGCCGAGGCCCGCAGGTGGGGCATGGCGTGTTTGCAGCCCAGCATGATGGACTCGATATTGACCGCCTGGACGCGGCGCCAGTTCTCGAGCGTGTCGGTCTCGACGAAATTCATCTCGCCGCCGATGCCGGCATTGTTGACCAGGATCGACAGCCCGCCCATGGCCGCCACGGCCTGGTCGATGACCGAGACCCATTCGGCCTCATCGGTGACGTCGTGGGCGAAGGCGAAGGCCGCGCCCGGGACCTCGGTATTGATCGCTTCGGCCAGGGCCTGCGCGCCCGCGAGATTGACGTCGGTGACCGCGACCTTCGCGCCCTCGCGCGCCAGCATCCAGGCCATGGCCTCGCCAAGCCCGCCTGCCGCGCCGGTGATCAGGGCCTGTTTGCCCGCGACCCGTCCTGCCTTGCCCGTCATCATTTCGCTCCCGTTGCCGCGGCCGCTTCATCGATGAAGCGGGCCATGCGGACATCTTTTTCTGTGACGCCACCGGCGTCGTGGGTGGTCAGAAGAACCTCGACCCGGTTGTAGACATTCGACCATTCCGGATGGTGATCGATCTTGTCAGCCAGCAAGGCGACACGGGTCATGAAACCGAAGGCGGCGTTGAAATCCGTGAAGCTCAGGCTGCGGGCGATCGCGGGCCGGTCGCCCCCGTGCGCGCGCCAGAGCGGCAGGGTTTTCAGTGCTTCCGCAACGTCAATCCGGTCGGCCATGGCGTCCTCCTGTCCCTCTCGCCGTATCGCGCCGGACCCGGCTCCACAAGCGCCGATGGCGAGGCACCGGTAACCGCGACCACTCAGCCCGGTGACGGCGGCCCGGCGACGCGCTAGACCGCGCCCATGACAGACGCCTCCGCCTCGACCGGCAAGACCTCCTCCTTCGGCTTTCGCGATGTCGATGCGAAGGAGAAGGTGCAGCTGGTGCGCGGCGTCTTCGACAGTGTGGCCTCCAGCTATGACCTGATGAACGACCTGATGAGCGGGGGCGTGCACCGGCTGTGGAAGGATGCGGCGGCGGCGAAGCTGAACCCCCGCCCGGGCGAGACCATCCTCGATGTCGCCGGTGGCACCGGGGATATGGCGCGGCGCTATGCGAAGATGGCGCGGGCGGCGCAGGAGCGGCGCGGGGGCGACGACGCCTCGGTCATCGTGCTGGACTACAATGCCGAGATGATCATGGCGGGCGTCCAGAAGGGCGGCGAGCCGGAGATGCAGTGGTCAGTAGGTGACGCCATGGCCCTGCCCCTGCCCGACGCCTCGGTCGACGCATATTCGATCAGTTTCGGCATCCGCAACGTGGCCGATATTCCGCAGGCCCTGCGCGAGGCGCGGCGGGTGCTGAAGCCCGGCGGCCGGTTCCTGTGCCTGGAGTTTTCGCGCCCGACCGCTTCGGCAGTGTGCAAGGCCTATGACGCCTGGTCCTTCCACGCCATTCCGCGCATCGGCGGCTGGGTCGCGGGCGACCGTGACAGCTATCAGTATCTGGTCGAGAGCATCCGCCGCTTCCCGGACCAGCCGACCTTCAAGGGCATGGTCGAGGACGCGGGTTTCAGCCGCGTGACCGTGACCAATCTGTCGGGCGGGGTCGCCGCCATCCATCACGGGTGGGCGATCTGACCGGTCCCGCCGATTACAGGACAGCGCCGCCGCCGCCGGTGGCCGAGCCGGTCCAGCATCCGGTCGAGGCGACCCTGCGCCTGCTCGGCTGGTGCTGGGTGCTGGTGCGCCACGACGCCCTGGCCCCGCGCGAGATCACATCGATGCTGCCGGTCTGGATCCGCTGGCTGGCCCATCTGCTGCACATCTTCGCCTCCCGTTCGGCGCGCGAGGGTCGTCCGGGCCAGCGGCTGGGCAGGGCGTTCGAACATCTGGGGCCGGTGGCGATCAAGCTGGGTCAGGTTCTGGCCACCCGTGCGGACATCTTCGGTATCGAGTTCGCGCGGGATCTGGGCCGTCTGAAGGACGCCCTTGCCCCCTTTTCCGTCGAGGAGGCCCGGCGCGAGGTCGAGCGCTCGCTGGGGCGGCCGGTCGAGAGCCTGTTCACGGATTTCGGCCCGCCGGTCGCCGCCGCCTCCCTGGCCCAGGCCCATCCGGCCCGGCTGGCTGACGGCCGCAAGGTGGCGGTCAAGGTGCTGCGTCCCGGCGTCGAGCGGCGGGTGGAGCGCGGGCTGGACTCGATGCGGCTGGCTGCGCGGCTGGCGGTCCGGTTTGTGCCGCTGGCGCGGCGGCTGGAGCCGCTTGCCTTCGTCGAGACCATCGCCCGGTCGATGCAGCTGGAGCTGGACATGCGGCTGGAGGCCGCCGCCGCCTCCGAGCTCAAGGACATCATGGACAAGGAGGTCGGCGTCGGCGGCCACATGACCGCGCCGGCCGTGATCTGGGACGGGGTCGGCAAACGGGTGCTGACACTGGAGTGGGCACCGGGCATGGCCATGACCGATCCGGCCGCCGCCGACCAGCCGGGGCTGGACAAGAATGCCCTGGCCGACAATGTCGTGCGCGCCTTCCTGACCCAGGCGCTGGATCACGGGACCTTTCACGCCGACCTGCATGAGGGCA
>CANMXH010000253.1 GCA_947501315.1 Caulobacteraceae bacterium
CCTTCGCGGTCGAGCAGGGTTTCCAGCCACAGAACCTGCTCACCCCCCGCGCCGAAGCGGCCTGGCGGGAGTGGCTCAAGACGGCGAACTATGCCCCGCGCATCAACAGCGAGAATTCCGACTGGCGCACCATGCCCGGCGGACCGGGCAATCACGACACCATCGGCCTGCTGGCCATCGGCACCGACCAGCGCATGGCCGGGGCCTGCACCACCTCGGGCATGGCCTTCAAGATGCGCGGCCGGGTCGGCGACAGCCCGATCATCGGCGCCGGCCTCTATGTCGATGACGAGATCGGCGGGGCCACCGCCACCGGTGTGGGCGAAGACGTCGTCCGCGTCGCCGGGGCCCATGCCGTGGTCGAGGCCATGCGCCACGGCCTCGACCCCGTCGCCGCCTGCCGCAGCGTGATCGAACGTCTGGCCCGGCTGCGGGGCACAAGGGTCGCGGGCTCGCAGGTCGCCCTGCTGGCGCTCGACAAACAGGGCCGCGCCGGGGCCTTCGCCCTCCAGCCCGGCTTCACCTATGCTGTCACCGACACCACCGGCCAGACCCGGATCGAGCGCGCGGGAGCCCTTTTCGCATGACCATACTCCGCACCGACCGTCTGACCCTGACGCCGGTCCAGTTGAACGACCTCGACGACCTCATCGCCCTGTGGGGCGACCCGGTCTT
The DNA here is from genome assembly GCA_947501315.1 of Caulobacteraceae bacterium. Taxonomy (GTDB): domain Bacteria; phylum Pseudomonadota; class Alphaproteobacteria; order Caulobacterales; family Caulobacteraceae; genus Brevundimonas. The sequence goes on from CANMXH010000253.1 coordinate 676, forward strand.
CGCCACCGCCATCTTTCCCGCCCCCCTGACATCCGAGGACGTCTGGTTCCGCCTCCTGCGCGACGTCGGGCACTGGCAGGTCAGGGGCCACGGCAACTGGTCGATCCGCGAGACCGCGACCGGCGATTACGTCGGCAGCGTCGGGGTACTGGACTATCGGCGCATCATGACCCCCGCCTTCGATGCCCCCGAGCTTGGCTGGGGCGTGGCCCCGCGTTTCCAGGGCAAGGGTCTGGCCTTCGAGGCCTTGTCGGCCAGCCTGGCCTGGTGCGACGAAACCCTGAACACCCTGCGGACCGTCTGCATGATCTCGCCCGACAACGCCCCGTCCCACGCCCTGGCGGCGCGGGTCGGCTACCGCCGCTATGCCGAGACCCTCTACAAGGGCTCGCCCGTCGTTCTGCTGGAGCGGGCCGGAGGTCGAGGACTGTAGTCTCCGCCGCTTTCGCCCCCGCGAAACGGGCGAGGTCACGGTGCCGTAGCCCCCCATTAAGGTTTCTCCGTCATCCTCCGCGAAGAATCCGGAGATCGCGCCGTCCATGCCCATGTCCGTCGAAACGCTTCGCGGCCATTTGACCGAAGCCTTTCCCGACGCCGAGATCGTTATCGACGATCTGGCCGGCGACGGCGACCACTACCGTGCGCGCATCGTGGCCCCGACCTTCGCGGGCCTGCCCCGGGTGCGCCAGCATCAACTCGTCTATGCCGCCCTGAAGGGCAAGATGGGTGGCGAACTGCATGCGCTGGCGCTTGAGACCTCCGCCCCGCCCCCCTCGAACCTGCAGGGAGATTAACGCCATGCGCTACCGTCCCTTCGGCCTGACCGGACAGGCCGTGTCCTGCCTGACCCTCAGTTTCGGAACCCGCGACATCACCGCCGGGCCTGAAGCGGGTCGCGAATTGATCTATTCGGCGCTGGAAGCCGGCATCAACTCCTACCGGCTCGAGAACGCCGACCCGGTGCTGGCCGAGATCCTCGGTCAGGCCCTCGGGCATGTCGACCGCAAGCTGGTGCAGGTGTCCCTGACCCTCGGTGCCGGCGACGGCCGCCGCGGCTCGGACCGCGACTTCTCGGCCCACGGCATCACCTCGGCGATCGACAGGACCCTGCATGCCTCCGGCCTGGGTTATTTCGACCTGGCCCTCCTCGATGAGCCCGGGGATCATGAACTTCCGCAGTCCACACTGAACGCCCTCAAGGCCCTGCGCGCCACAGAACGGGTTCGCCTGCTCGGTATCTCGGGCGACAGCGCGGTGATGGACGCCTATGTCTCCACCGGTGCCTTCGACGTCCTGGCCTCGCCGCTCCACGTCAACTCCAGCTGGCAGGTGCGCTCCCGCCTGCGCGATGCGCGCGAGAGTGACATGGCCATCCTCGTCTATGGATATTTCCCGGATAGCCTGAACACGGCAAAAAAAGCGACCTCCCCCAATGTCCGGAAAACGGGCTTCTTCGGCTTCGGGGGCAAACCGAAACCGAAGGAAGGTGATCTCGCCCATGCCGGCAATTTCGCCTTCCTGTACCAAACCCGCAACTGGTCAGCCGAGGCCATCTGCCTGGCCTACGCCCTGACTGACCCCTCGGTTTCCAGCGTCATGATCGAGGCCAGCGATATCGAACGGCTCAATACCCTTTCGATGGTACCCGACCGTGACATGCCGGCGGGACTGTCCGCCCAGATCGAAATGGCTCGGGTCGCGGGCGCCAGGGCAGCCTGACGCCCTTGACCGGGGCGCGTGTGGTCCATACCTGACGCCCTTCACTGAAGGGCCCACGTCCGTGACCGATCAAGCCGAAGCCACCCCAGTCCACACCTTCATCGCCGACACGCTCAAGGACCATGCGGTGGTCCTGTTCATGAAGGGCTCGCCCGACGCGCCGCGTTGCGGCTTCTCCTCGCTGGCCGTGCAGATCCTGGACCATATCGGCGCGGATTTCGTCGGGGTCGATGTGCTTCAGGACGAGGGCCTGCGTGACGGCATCAAGAGCTTCAGCGACTGGCCGACCATTCCCCAGCTCTATGTGAAGGGTGAATTCGTCGGCGGGTCCGACATCGTGCGCGAGATGTTCAACGCCGGCGAGCTGCAGGCGCTGATGGCCGAAAAGGGCGTACCCCTCGGCGAGCAAGCCGAGGCCTGATGGCACGCGCGGTCCTCGAACCCCGCGCCGACCGCGAGATCTTCGTCGTCCCGCTCGAGGTTCGCCCGGAACACATCGACGAGAACAGCCACGTCAACAATGTCGTCTATGTCGGCTGGCTGCAGGACGCCGGCACGGCCCACTGGAACGCCCGTTTCGATGAGGCGACCCGCGGCCGCTGGTCCTGGGTCGGGACCCGGCACGAGATCGACTATTTCCGCCCCCTGATGCCGGACTCCACCGGCGTGGTGGCCCGCACCTGGGTCGGCGACCCGCATGGCCCGCGCTTCAACCGCTATGTCCGGATCGAGGACAGCGAAGGCCGGGTCTGCGCCCAGGGCATCACCGAATGGGTTCTTGTGGATTCCACCACCATGCGGCCTCACCGCATCCCGGCCGA
>CANMXH010000254.1 GCA_947501315.1 Caulobacteraceae bacterium
CTGCCGGCTGTGTGCTGGCCGAGCGACTGTCGCGCGATCCGGACCACACCGTCCTGTTGCTGGAGGCAGGCGGGGGGGATGACAGCCCCCTGATCCGGACGCCGATGCTGATGGGGCTCGCAATCCAGTCCCCGGCCTACAACTGGCACTATGAGACCGAGGCCCAGGCCGAGCTGAACGACCGGCGGCTTTACTGGCCCCGGGGCCGGACGCTGGGGGGTTCGAGTGCGATCAATGCGATGCACTACATCCGCGGCGCACCCGAAAACTATGACGAATGGCGCGACCTCTACGGCTGCGAGGGCTGGGGCTGGGACAGGGCCTTGCCGGCGTTCCGCGAGGTCGAGGGACAGGCGCGGGGGGCAGACCGGTATCACGGCGCCGACGGCCCGCTGACGGTGCAGGACATAGCCCCGCTGAACCGCCTGACCGAGGCGTTTTTCGAGGCCGGAGGACTGCTCCAGTATCCGCGCAATCCCGATTTCAACGGGGCCGAGCAACGGGGGTTCGGGCCCTATCAGGTCACCCAGCGCGGCCTGCACCGCTGGAGTGCGGCGGACGCCTTCCTGAAACCGGCCCTGTCCAGACCGAACCTCACTGTCCGGACGGGCGCGCTCGCCTGCCGGGTCCTCATGGAGGGAGGCGTCGCCCGGGGCATGGAGGTGGAGATCGCCGGCCTGCGCGCGCTGTTCCACGCCCGGCGTGAGGTGATCCTCTGCGGCGGTGCGATCAATTCACCGCAGCTGCTGCAGCTGTCGGGCATCGGCGATGCAGCCGATCTTCGGGCCGCGGGTGTCACGCCCGAGATCGACCTGCCCGGCGTCGGCCGCAACCTGCAGGACCATATCGACATCATCGGCCAGATTTCGACCCGCAGCGCGGCCTCAATCGGCCTGTCGCTGCGAGCATTGCCGCTGCTGGCGGGGGGTGTCGCGGCCTGGCTGGGCGGGCGGCCGGGCCCTCTGTCGACCAATCCCATCCAGGGCGGGGCCTTTGTCCGTTCATCCCGGGCCGGCGATCTGCCTGACATCCAGCTGGTCTTCACGCCCGGTCTGGCGGCACCGCATGGACGCGATTTTCCGCTCGGGCACGGGGCGACGCTGCATGCCTGTGTGCTCTATCCGGAAAGCCGGGGCCGGATCCGTATCGTCAGCGCGGATCCGTCGGTGCCACCGTCGATCGATCCGGCCTATCTGACCGCCCCGCAGGACCTCGAGGTCCTGACCGATGGTCTGGAGATCGTGCGGACCCTGCTGGGTTCGGCGGCGTTTGATTTTGACCGCCGCGCCGAACTTCTGCCGGGCCCGGACAAGACCAGCCGTTCCGAGCTGATGGACGACGTCCGCGCGCGCGCCGAGACCCTTTATCACCCGGTCGGGACCTGCATGATGGGGCAGGGTGAGCTGTCCGTGGTTGACCCGCAGTTGAGGGTTCGGGGCGTTGAGCGCCTCCGGGTCGTCGACGCGTCCGTCATGCCCCGACTGGTCGGCGGCAATACCAATGCCCCGACCATCATGATCGCCACGCTTGCCGCCGGCATGATCCTGGAGACCGCCCGATGACCCCGCCGACCTCGGACAGCATCCGTGCCCTGATAGAGGCCCAGCAGGCGGCTTTCGCCCGGGTCCCCCGGCGCTCGCTGGCCGACCGACGGCGCGATCTTGGCATCATTGAAGCCCTGGTGCTCGACAATGAAGCCGCCATTGCCGAGGCGATCGATGCCGACTTCGGCGGGCGATCACGGAACGAGACGCGGCTGCTTGAGATCGCCGTCACGGCCCAGGCTGCCCGACATGCCCGCAAGAACCTGTCGCACTGGATGAAGGTCCGCACCGTGCCGACGCCTTCAACGGCCGCGCCGGGGCGATCCCTTGTCCGGCATGAGCCCAAGGGCGTCGTCGGGATTGTCTCCCCCTGGAATTATCCGGTCCAGTTGAGCCTCGGCCCCCTGATTGCCGCCCTCGCGGCGGGCTGCCGGGCCCTGATAAAGCCGTCCGAACTGACGCCCCGGACCAGCGAACTGACGGCCCGTCTGCTGGCCGAGCGGTTCCCGGCCGACCAGGTTGCGGTGGTAACGGGTGGCGCTGATGTCGCCGAAGTCTTCTGCAGCCAGCGCTTCGACCACCTGTTCTATACCGGCTCGACGCGGATCGGCCGCTTCGTGGCGGAGGCCGCAGCCCGAAACCTGACGCCCGTCACACTCGAACTTGGCGGCAAGTCCCCGGTCATCATCGATGCCTCGATTCCGCTGGACCGCGTGGCGCATCCCCTGGCCTGGGGCCGGTTTCTGAATGCCGGCCAGACCTGCGTCGCGCCGGACTATGTGCTGGCCGTCGGCAATCGTGCCGAGGCCCTTGGCCACGCGGTGATCCGGCAGGCCGGTGTCTTCTATCCCGACTTCGCCTCCAACCCGGACTACACGGCCATTGTCTCGGACCGGCACCATGCGCGGTTGACGGCGATGATCGACGAGGCGCGGCACAGGGGGGTGCAGGTCCTGCAGCTGCCCCACGACGCTGCCTCCCTCGCCGGAAGCCGACGGATCGCCCCCACCGTGATGATTGACCCGCCCGCGGACCTGGCCGTCATGCGCGAGGAGATTTTCGGACCGGTGCTGCCTGTACTGAGCAGCGACTCCATCGCGGCGTCCTGCGCCCGGGTAGACGCCGGGGAACGGCCACTGGCCCTCTATGTGTTCAGTGATGACCGGTCCATCGTCCGTCAGGTTCTGGACAGCACCCTCTCGGGCGGGGTCTCGGTTAACACGACCATGGTCCACCTCTCCAATGAGCATCTGCCCTTTGGCGGCGTCGGCGAGAGCGGGTCCGGGGCCTATCACGGACAACGGGGCTTCGAGGAGTTCAGCCATGCCCGCAGCGTGTTCGAGGCGGGCCGCTGGCACTCCAGCCGGCTGATTGCGCCGCCCTATGGCGCGGTGTTCCGCTTTGTTGCGGCGATCGCCCTCAAATCCTGAACCGCGCCTGTTTCCCCGGACAGGGGCGGTGCTACGGCAGGGTCCGGTAGCCCACGAATACGATCGCGAGCATCACCACCTCGACAGCGATCAGTGGCAGGGCCTCCGGGCCACTGCCGTCCACGATCGCGCTGAACAGCCGGCCCAGGATGATGACCGCGATCATGATCATCGGGATGATCAGGACATCCGACCGGTTGCGCACCGAAGCGTAGATCGCCGA
>CANMXH010000255.1 GCA_947501315.1 Caulobacteraceae bacterium
CATGGCCGTGTTCACGGTTCTGGCGCGGGCCGGCTGGTCGGTGCTGAGACTGGAACGATGGGCCCGCTATGAGGGCATCATCCTCGGCCTCGCCCTGATCCTGATCGGCCTTCTCGTGATCCTGCGCCCGCACTAGAGATAGCGACATGGCGCACGCCCACGGATCTCACGACCACGCACACGATCATGGCCATCGCCATGGGCATGGGCACGGGCACGGGCACGGGCACGGGCATGATAACGCGCACGGCCACGACCACAGCCATGGTCCGGGCGGCCATCACCACGGTCCCGTCGATACCGGCGACTGGCGCTATGCCGTCGGCCTGCTGGTCAATCTGGCCTTCGTCGCCGTCGAGTTCGGAGCGGGTATCGTCAGCGGCTCAACGGCCCTGATGGCCGACGCCGGCCACAATCTGTCCGATGTGATGGGCCTGGCCATGGCCGGCGGTGCGGCCTGGCTGGCGCGGCGCGCAAGCGGACCGGGCAAGACCTATGGCTACGGCAAGGCCACGGTGCTGGCCGCCCTCGCCAACGCCCTGCTGCTGATCTTCGCCTGCGGGGCCATCGCCTTCGAAGCCGTCCGCCGCCTGGCAGAACCGGCCCCGGTGATGAGCGGGCTGATCATGGGTGTCGCCGCAATCGGCTTCGTCATCAACCTGGGCACCGCCCTGATGTTCATGCGCGACCAGCACAGCGACCTGAATGCGCGCGGGGCCTATCTGCACATGATGGCCGACGCCGCCGTCTCGATCGGCGTGGTCATCGCCGGTGCCGTAATCATGGTCTCGGGCTGGTCGATCATTGACCCCCTCGTCAGCATCGTCATCGTTGCGGTCATCCTGATCGGCACCTGGGGCCTGCTGAAGGACTCGGTCAACCTGGCCATTGACGCGGCCCCGCGCGGCGTGGACGTCGAGGCCATCCGCACCGCCTTCCTGGCCCTGCCCGGCGTCACCGCCGTGCACGACCTGCATGTCTGGGGCCTTTCGACCACGGAAACCGCCCTGACCGCCCACCTCTGTCACGACCGCCCGGACCCCGAGGGATTGTTGGCCGAGGCGCAGGCACTGGCGCGGGGCAGGTTTCGCATCGGCCACACCACCCTGCAGTTGGAAGCGGGGCCGCTGGCGGGCTGCCCGGACTGCTGACCGTACCCGGCCCCTTCCGCCAGAAGGTTCATCACAAAGGACACGAAGGGATCACGAAGGACACAAAGAGACCGTGCGGGTCATGACGCGGCACGCGTCAATCCTTCCAGAGTCCCAGGCTCCCTGCCCCGGACACGCCCCGGCCCCTTCGTGTCCTTGGTGACCTTCTTTGTGTCCTTCGTGTTGAACCAGCCGCCTTCAACCATGACGGTGCCTGCGGCGCGGAAGTCGATCTCACTGGCGCCATGCGCGCCCCGCCCCTAGATGAGCCCCATGACCGACAAAATCCCCGTCACCGTCCTCACCGGCTACCTCGGCGCCGGCAAGACCACCCTGCTGAACCGCATCCTCACCGAGGACCACGGCAAGCGCTACGCCGTCATCGTCAATGAGTTCGGCGAGATCGGCATCGACAACGACCTCGTGGTGGGTGCCGACGAGGACGTGTTCGAGATGAACAACGGCTGCGTCTGCTGCACGGTGCGCGGCGACCTGATCCGCATCATCGCCGGTCTGATGAAACGCCAGAAGCCCGGTGCCCCCGCCTTCGACGCCATCATCGTCGAGACCACCGGCCTGGCCGACCCCGGCCCGGTGGCCCAGACCTTCTTTGTCGATGAGGACGTCAAGGCGAAGACGCAACTCGACAGCGTCACCGCCCTGGTCGACGCCAAACACGTCATGGCGCGTCTGGACGACTCGAAGGAGGCGCGCGAGCAGGTCGCCTTCGCCGACCGGATCATCCTCAACAAGACCGACCTGGTCAGCGAGGCCGAACTGGTCGCGGTCGAAGCGCGCCTGCGCAAGCTCAACCCGCTGGCCCCCATCACCCGCGCCGAGCGCGCCAATATCCCGCTGGATCAGGTTCTGGGCCTCGGCGGCTTCGACCTCGGCCGGATCCTCGACATCAATCCCGAGTTCGCCAATCCGGCCCATGGCGAGCCCGGCCATGTCCACGACGAACACTGCGGCCATGACCACCCTGACCATGATCACGACCACGGCCATGCTCACGCGCACCATGATCACGACCATCACTCTGGCGCGCGCGGCCACGCGCATGAGGACGACATCAAGGGCATCTCCCTGTCGCTCGACCGGCCGATGGACGGGACCAAATTCACCGCCTGGCTCGACCGGCTGCTGGGCGAGCAGGGCCAGAACATCCTGCGCGCCAAGGGCATCATCGACGTCAGCGGCGAAGACCGCCGACTGGTCTTCCAGGCCGTGCACATGATCCTCGAGGGCGACCTTCAACGCGAGTGGGGTGCCAACGAGCGCCGCTGGTCCCGCGCCGTCTTCATCGGCCGCGAGCTCGACGAAGCCGCGCTGAAGGCCGGGTTCGAGGCCTGCGCCGCGTGAAAGCCGTGTACGACGCCCAGATAACCGCCATCGTCTTCGACACCGAAGGCGCGATCTTCGCCCTCGGCGACGGTTCGGTCCGGTTCGAGGACGGCGCGTTCAGCGCCGCCCACGACGGGGCGATCCTGTGCGCGGTGGCGCACCCGTCGGGGACCGGCATTGTGACCGGCGGCGACGATGGCCGTCTGATCTGGCACCGTCGCACCGACGCCGGTGTTCTGGCCACCAGCGCCCGGGGTCAGTGGATCGACGCGGTCGACGCCTCGGCCGAAAGTGGCCTGATCGCTTTCTCCGCCGGCAAGACCCTGACCGTTCTGGATGCGAAGGACGCCGGCTTCCGGCGTGATTTCCACCACGAGCGCACCGTCTCCGGCGTGGCCTTCGAGCCGAGGGGCCGCCGGATCGCAACCTCGACCTATGGCGGGGCCGCCCTGTGGTTCGCCCGGATCGCCGAGCAGAAGCCGACCTTCCTCAAATGGGCCGGGTCGCACACAGCCGTGACCTTCTCGCCCGACGGGGCCTTTGTCGTCACCGCCATGCAGGATTCCCAGCTGCATGGCTGGCGGTTGAAGGACCAGAAAAACATGCGGATGGGCGGCTATCCGTCCAAGGTCCGGGCCTTCAGCTTCCTGTCCAACGGCCAGCTGCTGGCGACCTCCGGGGCCCAGGGTGC
>CANMXH010000256.1 GCA_947501315.1 Caulobacteraceae bacterium
GATCGGATAGCGGGGCGCATCCGGATAGGCTGCGCAGGCCGCCAGGGTCGTCACGGCGCCCAGCAACGCCAGCCCCCTGATCGCGAATCGAATCGTCATGTCTTCTCCCGCCGCTCGCCGCCGACCCCGTGTGCCTCGACCGCCGATTCAAGCCAACCCGTCAAAGGGCGCGAAAGTTGGGCGGGAAGGTTAACGGGGTGTGGGGGATGGGGTGTGGGGTCAAGGTCCGGGGACAGATCCGACCGCCGCGAAAACAGGATGCAGGCCACACCCCATGCCCCATACCCCACACCCCTCCCCCTCACCCCTCCTTCGCCGTCCCCTCGACCAGCGGCACAAACCTTACCTCCGCCAGGCTCTCGCGCTGGAAGCTACCGTCCGGCTGGCCGACATAGCGGTGCAGCCTCTGCACCGACGACCGCCCGACCGGGCACACCAGAATCCCGCCCGGCTTCAGCTGATGCAGCAGTTCGGTCGGCTCGCCCGGCGAGGCCGCCGTCACCATGATCCGGTCGAACGGCGCCTGTTCCGGCCAGCCCAGCCCGCCGTCGCCGTGGCGAGTGATGACATTGTCGATCTGCAGGGCCTTCAGCCGCGCCTCGGCCTCGGTCAGCAGGCTGCGGTAGCGTTCGATCGAATAGACATAACGCGCCAGCCGGCTCAGCACCGCCGCCTGGTAGCCGCTGCCCGTGCCGATCTCCAGCACCCGGTGGCGCGGCTGCACGTCCAGCGCCTGGGTCATCAGGCCGACGATATAGGGCTGCGAGATCGTCTGGGCGCAGTCGATCGGCAGGGCCTGATCCTCCCACGCCTGGTCGAGAAATTTCTCGTGCACGAAGACGGCCCGGTCGATCGACTCGATCGCCGAAAGCACGCGCGGGTCCATCACCCCCTGCTGCCGCAGCCCGAGGATCAGCCGTCCGGCGCGATCGTCATGCAATTTCATGGGACCACCCACAAAAGCCGCTCATCCCCGCGAAAGCGGGGACCCAGTGCTTTGGGTGATGGAAAAGCGATGTCGGCCCTCGAAAGGTGAACCTGAGACGCCGTCGCCAGACTGGACAGGACTGGGTCCCCGCTTTCGCGGGGATGAGCGGGGAAAGAAATCATGCCGCCACCACACTCTTCGGCGGTGCCCCGCCCAGCACGCCCTTCAGGTCATGCAGGCTCGGCGCATGGGTCAGGTCGATATGCAGGGGCGTGACCGAGATCTTCCCCTCATCCATCGCCCGCAGGTCGGTCCCGGCCGGATGGTCGTGCTTCGTCCCGCGGAAACTCATCCAGTAGTAGTCGCGGCCGCGCAGGTCGGTGCGTTTCACCGCATGCATCTCGCCGATGTTGCGGAAGCCCTGCCGCGTGACCTCGACCTCGGTCACAGCCTCCGGCGCGCGGGCGGGGAAATTCAGGTTCATCACCACCCCCGCCTGCCAGGGCTGGGCCAGCAGGCGTGAGATGATCGCCGGGGCGAAGGCCTCCGCCGTCTCCCAGTGCGCCCGCACCTCGTCATGGAACCGCTCCAGGCTCTGGCTCAGCGCGATCGAGCGGATGCCGAAGGCCATCCCCTGCAACGCCCCCGCCACCGTCCCCGAATAGGAGCAGTCCTCCCCGACATTATGCCCGCGATTGACCCCCGACAGCACCAGATCAGGCCGCTCCGGCATCAGGTCATTGACCGCCAGCACCACACAGTCGGTCGGCGTCCCGCTGACCGCGAACCGCTTGTCCGAGATCCGGTTGACCCGCAGCGGCTCGGTCAGGGTAATCCCCCGCCCCTTGCCCGACTGCTCGGTCTGCGGCGCGCAGACCCAGACGTCATCCGACAGGGTCCGCGCGATCCGCTCCAGGCATTCCAGCCCCTCGGCCTCGATGCCGTCGTCATTGGTCAGGAGGATTCGCATGGGGCTCCGTTCAGTCGGGCAGAATACTGTCGGCCAGCAGCACCGTCTCGCCTCGGCAGACATTGCGGACGACTGAGCCACGGAACTCCATCCTGTTGTTCTCGGCCTGGGCCCAGTCGGCCATCACCCCGGTGATCTTCACCTGCCGGCCATTCAGGTCCTGCACCGCCTGTCGCATCAGATCACGAGAGGCCACGCCCGACAGACAGGGCCGCGAGAACGGCCGCAGCACCTGCGCCTCGCGCTCATACAGCTGGAACTCGCCATCCGAGAACCGCACCCAGCCCACAATCTCCGTGGGCACCGGCTCATCAGCAACGACGGCCGGGGCCGGGGAGAAACCGGCCAGCAGGGTGCCGGCGGTCAGGGCTAAAAGGGCTTTCATCTCTAATGCTCCCGTCAAATCCGTTCATCCCACATGGGTCATGCCCTTGGGCATATAGGGAACGAGCGCCTCCGGAACCCGGATCCGCCCGTCCGCCTCCTGATAGTTCTCCATCACCGCGACCAGAGTGCGGCCAACGGCCAGACCCGAGCCGTTCAGCGTGTGCACAAACTCGGTCTTCTTCTCCCCGGCCCGTTTGAACCGCGCATCCATCCGCCGGGCCTGAAAATCCCCGCAGTTGGAGCAGGAGCTGATTTCCCGATACGTCCCCTGCGACGGCAGCCAGACCTCAAGGTCGAACGTCTTCTTCGCCGAAAAGCCCATGTCGCCCTTGCACAGCAGCATCCGGCGATACGGCAGGTTCAGCTTCTCCAGCACCACCTCGGCGCAACGCACCATCCGCTCATGCTCGGCCTCGGAATCCTCCGGCTTGGCGATAGAGACCAGCTCCACCTTGTGGAACTGGTGCTGGCGGATCAGCCCCCGCGTATCCCGCCCCGCCGACCCCGCCTCGGCCCGGAAACAGGGCGTCAGGGCCGTGAACCGGATCGGCGTCGCCAGCTCATCCTCGGACAGGATCTGCTCGCGGACGAGGTTGGTCAGGGAGACTTCGGCGGTGGGGATGAGCAGGTGTTCGCCGACGCGGAACAGATCCTCCTCGAACTTCGGAAGCTGCCCGGTCCCGAACATAGCATCGTCCTTGACCAGATACGGCGGATTGACCTCCAGATAGCCATGCTCGGCAGTCTGCACGTCCAGCATGAACTGGCCGATGGCCCGTTCCAGCCGCGCCAGCCCGCCCTTCAACACCGCGAACCGCGACCCCGACATCTTCGCCGCCGCCTCGAAGTCCAGCAGCCCCAGCGCCTCGCCCAGA
>CANMXH010000257.1 GCA_947501315.1 Caulobacteraceae bacterium
CAGTCGCCGCCGTCGGCCGTCGCGCCGGGTGCGCCAGACCGGGTCATCGCGAACGGCGGCGGCGAAGACGGGGCTCAGGGTCACCAGAGCCTCCGGATCCCAGGTGACGACCTGTTCGCGGGTGATGCGGCCTATGTCATGCTACACCCCGGCGACATTGGTCCAGCCCGCCCCCTCCAGCACTTCGGTGGCGAGGGAGCCGCGAAACCCGGTCTCCAGACCGTCGGCACCGCGCGCATAATAGAAGGACGGTCCGCCCTGCGCGCGCCGCCACCGGTCCAGAATACGGGCCGCCTCATCGGCCAGGCCGGCGGCGGCCTGATCGGCCTCAAGCAGGACGGCGGTCTCACGGATGGCCTCGGGAATCTTCGTCAGGGCCCCGTCGATCAGCCGCCAGTCGACGCCCAGCCGGGTCTTCAGCCGGTCGCCGAGCGCCTGATTTTCGGGATCGGTGTCGCCATAGTCGATCACCAGTTGCGGCTTCAGCGCCGCGATGGCCTCCAGATTTGCCGGCCGCCCGCCGCTGGCCAGGGCTCCCAGTTCCGGCAGGTCCGCCGCGCGCGCGGGCAGAGCCCCCAGCGCCTGTGCCGTCGGCCTGCGCGGCCAGCCGGCCAGCCGATCACGCGCCACGGCCCAGATCAGCAGGGCGGCCGGCTGCCCCGCCGCGATCACGTCTCCGGCCGCGCGCGGCGATGCAGGGCCGCACGCCGCCAGCGTAAAGGCCGTGCCTGCCCCGATCAGCGCCGCCCGCCGCGTCGTCGTCATTCCAGCCTGTCCCGTCTGATTCCTCGCCATCCTGCCGCCTGCCCCGTCCCTGCGCCACCTCGCAGCCAATTTACCCTTAACCCTTGTCCGGTCTTGCTCCCCGTGCTGCTTATGCGGCCTCGCGCGTCAGGTGGGGCGCAGCAACAAGGGAGTGAGCCGTTGAGTACGACGGACAAGGGGGGGGCGGTTAAGTCGCTCCGAGGACTTAAGGCCCGACGCATTCGGGGAGGTCGGGCATGAACATCGTCATCATTGCCGGCCTGATCATCACGCTGCTCACGGGCATCCCCGTGCTGATGCAGATCGTGAAGAACCACCCGCGCGGACTGATCATCCTGTTCTTCGCCGAGATGTGGGAGCGCTTCTCCTACTACGGCATGCGCGGCATCCTGATCTTCTTCCTGACCCAGCATTTCCTGTTCGACGACGCCACGGCGGGATCGACCTACGGCTCCTACACCTCGCTGGTCTATCTGCTGCCGCTGGTCGGCGGCATTCTCGCCGACCGCTACATCGGCACCCGCAAGGCCATCGCCTTCGGTGCCCTGCTGCTGGTGGCCGGTCACGGCATGATGGCCTTCGAGGGCCGTCCGGCGACCGAAACCCTGACCTATGCCGGCACCGCCTATGAGATTTCGGCCGAGGGACGCGGCGCGTCGCGGGACGTGAACATCGTCGTCAACGGCCAGAAATACGCCTTCGGCCCGGCCGAGGGCGGCGGCATCGCCGTGGCGGGCCTGCCGGAGGGCTCGACCCTGCCGGCGACCCTGGCGCCCGGCAGCTATGAGATGAAGCAGACCCGCGACAAGGTCGGCGTCGACGTCTTCTACCTCGCCCTGTCGCTGATCATCATGGGCGTCGGTTTCCTGAAGCCGAACATCTCGACCATCGTCGGCCAGCTGTATCCGCAGGGGGACCCGCGCCGGGATTCCGGCTTCACCCTCTACTACTACGGCATCAACCTCGGTGCCTTCTGGGCGGCGGTGCTGTGCGGCTTCCTCGGCCAGACCGTCGGCTGGTGGGCCGGCTTCGGCCTCGCCGGCATCGGTATGGCGCTGGGCTGGGTCGTGTTCGTCCTCGGCAAGCCGCTGCTGGAAGGCCATGGCGAACCGCCTAACCCCGAACTGCTCAAGCGGCCCCTGTTCGGACCGCTGAACCGCGAATGGCTGATCTACATCTTCGGCGTCCTCGGCGTCGCCGTCGTCTGGTTCATGGTCCAGCGCAACGCCCTGGTCGGTGCCGTCCTGGGTGTTTCGACCCTGCTGTCGCTGGCTGCGATCCTCTGGGTCATCGTTGGCGTCTGCAAGACCTGGGCGCAGCGTCAGCGCATGATGCTGGCCCTGGTGCTGATCTTCGGCGCCGTGGTCTTCTTCACCCTGTTCGAACAGGCTGGCACTTCGCTGAACCTGTTCGCCGACCGTAACGTGGACCTGACCATCGCCCCGACCGCGATGCAGTTCCTCGGCATCACCATCGGTACGCCCGACCAGCTGGCCGCCGCGGGCATCACGCCCACCGGCTTCTGGATCGATGCGACCATCACGGCCGCCCAGGTCCAGTCGTTCAACGCCGGCTTCATCCTCATCTTCGCCCCGATCTTCGCGGCGCTGTGGGCCTGGCTGGCCTCGAAGAAGATGGATCCCGACCCGACCATGAAGTTCGGTCTCGGCCTCGTTCAGGTCGGTCTCGGCTTCCTGGTGGTGGTCTGGGCCGCCGGCTCCGGCATGGTCAGCCCGACCTTCCAGATGCCGCTGATGATCCTGGCGCTGCTCTACATGCTGCACACGACGGGGGAGCTCTTCCTCTCGCCGGTGGGCCTGTCGGAGATCACCAAACTGTCCATGCCTTCGGTCGTCAGCTTCATGATGGCCGTCTGGTTCCTGGCCAGTTCCATCGCCCAATTCGTCGGCGGCAAGATCGCCGGCCTGATGGGGACGGAGACGGTCGGGGGTCAGGTCCTCGACCCGCAGGGCGCGCTCGCCACCTCACTGGACGGCTTCAACAAGCTGGGCACCTGGGGCGTCGGCATCGGCATCGGCTTCATCCTGATCAGCTTCCTGATCAAGGGCTGGTCCCACGGGGCCAATGACGCCGGCAATCATCCGTCCCACTGATCCGGACGGACGGCTGAATACAGAAAGGGCGGAACCGCAGGGTTCCGCCCTTTTTGCCGTCCGTTGTCGGGGGTCTGACCTGAGGGCCCGACCACACCTCCGGGTTCAGAAGGAACGACGAACCTGCACCTCGATCGAGGGTCCGCTCGTGACCCGTCGGCTTTCGCGCAGGGACAGGGGCGCGGTATCGCGCGGGCCGCCATAGATGTCGCGGTCGTTCCCACGGACCCGGTCGGTCAGGTTTTCCACATCGACCCGGATCGTCAGATC
>CANMXH010000258.1 GCA_947501315.1 Caulobacteraceae bacterium
CCGCTCGCCCTCGGAATTGGTCAGATAGCCGCCCTCGCCGCGGGCCCCCTCGGTGATCAGGCAGCCGGCGCCATAGATGCCGGTCGGGTGGAACTGGACGAACTCCATATCCTGCAGCGGCAGGCCGGCACGCAGCACCATGGCATTGCCGTCGCCGGTGCAGGTGTGGGCGCTGGTGGCCGAGAAATAGGCGCGGCCATAGCCGCCCGTGGCCAGGATCACCAGCTTGGCGCGGAAGCGGTGCATGGTCCCGTCGTCGAGCTTGAGCGCGGTCACGCCGGTGCAGGCACCGCCCTGCATGATCAGGTCCAGCGCGAAATACTCGATGAAGAACTCGACCTCGCGGCGCACCGACTGGCCGTAGAGGGTGTGCAGGATGGCGTGACCGGTGCGGTCGGCGGCGGCGCAGGTGCGCTGCACCGGGCCCTCGCCGAAATTGCGGGTCATGCCGCCGAAGGCACGCTGGTAGATCTTGCCCTCATCGGTGCGCGAGAAGGGCACGCCCCAGTGCTCCAGCTCGTAAACCGCCTTGGGCGCGTTGCGGACCAGATATTCGATGGCGTCCTGGTCACCCAGCCAGTCCGACCCCTTGACGGTGTCGTACATGTGCCACTGCCAGGAATCCTCGCCCATATTGCCGAGCGCCGCGGAGATACCGCCCTGGGCCGCCACCGTATGGGACCGGGTCGGGAAGACCTTGGAAACACAGGCGACCTTCAGCCCCTGCTGGGCCGCGCCGAGGGCGGCACGAAGGCCCGAGCCGCCCGCACCGACGACGACCACGTCATAGGCGTGATCGACAAATTCATAAGCAGCCATCAGCCGTCAGATCCCGAAGCCGGCAGGCAGGGGCGCGGAGCCCAGGGCCAGCCGTACGATAAAGAAGACACCCGCTGCCGCGACAACGAGACAGAACAGGCCGATCAGGCCCAGCAGCGCGCCGCGCGAGCCGGGCTTGTGGATATAGTCATCGACGATGACCTTCAGCCCCATCTGCATATGCCAGACGCTGACCAGAAGGGTGACGGCCAGAAGGCTGGCGTTCACCGGCGCGCGGAACCAGTCGAGGGCGGCGTCATAGCCGGCACCGGACAGGGTGTAGCCGGTCCACAGACCCCAGAGGGTCAGGGGCACCAGGATCAGTGAGGACAGGCGTTCGGCGGTCCATTCCCCGGCCCCGTGGCGCTCGGAGACCTTGACGCCCTTGATATAGGTCTTGGTGGCGCGGCTCACAGTCCGACCCTCCCCGAGGCGAACAGGACGGCCCAGAAGGCGACAGCGATGACGACGCCACCGATCATCGAGGCCCAGGACAGGGCGTCGGCGGTCTTCGGTGACAGGCCGCGGCCGGCATCCCAGATCAGGTGGCGAACGCCACCGGCCAGGTGGAGGCACAGGGCGAGGGTCAGGCCGAACCAGACGAACAGGCCGAGCGGCGCGCTCATCCAGCCGGTGAAGGTCGCATAGGCTTCAGGCCCGAAGGCCAGGGCCATCAGCCAGGCGAACACCACCACCGCCCCGACCGACAGCGCCCCGCCCGTCATGCGGTTGAGGATCGAAGCCGCCATGGTCACATGCCAGCGCCAGACCTGCAGATGCGGCGACAGCGGGCGGACACGGCCGTTGGGCTGGACCAGGAAACGGCCGGTCGCATCGCCGGTCGGGTCGCTGGAGGCGTCACCCGGAGGAGGAGAGGTCGACATATTGCGAATGGTTCTCAGAAACCTGAGCGAATTCAGCCGCTCGAAACGTGCGATCAGGGTTTAGTCAGGAGGACGGCGGGGGTCAACGAAACCTGCGCAGGCGCGGCATCTGCGACCACGATTTCACGGACCGGGGGCGCCGACTTTGTCATTCTCGCCAGTTCGGGGCAGTTTAGGCCCATGTCGGGTATGATTTTGATCGCCCTGTCGGGCCTGCTGATGCAGGAGCCTGCGCCGCCGCACCCCTCCACCCGGGCCCCGTATCAGGCCCCGGTGATCCGTCCGTTCGAACCCGGCCCTGATTTCGGACAGGACCGGGCCCAGGGCGACGCTGCCGCCGGGCCCCAACGCCGTCTGCTGGAGGCACCGGTTGTCGTCGAGGCCTATGCGCGATCCTATGAGTTCGCCCCCTCCGATACTGAAGCCGACTATGAACAGGGCGTCGCCTCTGCCGAGATCCGCGCCGATCAGGGTGCCGGGCGGCTGGACGGGGCCTGGCGGATTGTCGATGCGACCGGGCGAAAGCTCTATGATCTGGTGTTGAGCGATCCCGGTGCCGGACCGGTCGAGGGCGGCTGGCGCGGTCGCGAGGGCCGGGGCGCGGCGACCTCGGATGGCGTGACCCTGACGCTGGAGGGCTCGGGTTCCATGACGCTGGAGCGGACCGGCAATGGCTGGCGCGGCCTGTTGAGGATCGATGGGCAGTCGCATCCGGTCAGTCTTGTCCGCCCGAACTGAGCCGGATAAGCGACATCGCCGCCTGAAGCCCGCCCGCCCCGTAGGGCACGGCCGCGCCGCGCCCCCACACGGGGTCGGGCCACTGGCCGTCGTCGTGGCGACGTCCGACAATGTGGATGTGGAGTTGGGCCGTGACATTGCCCAGGGCCGCGACATTCAGTTTCTGCACCGGCCGTCCCGCAGCCGTGCCCATTTCGCGCACCATTTCGCCGGCGCGAACCACCTCGTCCATCAGGGCGGCGCGTTCGGCGGCGGTCAGGTCCTCGATCTCGTGCAGACGGGCGCGACGGGGGATCAGGATCAGCCACGGATAGCGGGCGTCGTCCTGCAACCGCACCTGACACAGGGGCCAGTCGCAGGCGAGGACGGAGCCGGCCTCGAAGGCGGGATCGGCTTTGAACGGCGCGGTCATGCCCTTCGGTCGCCCGGAGGCGGCGACGGGTCAAGCGGTACGGTTCAGTTCAGCGCATAGAACACGCAGGTGCGGCCGGTCGGGTCGATGACCCGGACCCCCGCCCGGGGCGGCCCCGGCTCTTTCCGGCGCAGGGGGGGCATCCCAGCCCTCCTGTCGTTGAGTGTCATCGCCCGTCAGTGCGTCGCAAGACGCATTCTGTGCGGTGGTCTGCATACCGCCAGCGGAATCGTGGCCTCTGAAGCGGCGCCGGGAGCTAGAGGTCCAGACGGTC
>CANMXH010000259.1 GCA_947501315.1 Caulobacteraceae bacterium
CCGGCGCGGTGCCATTCTCCCGCGCCTGGGCCAGGCCCGCAGACAAGGCCAGCGACAGGGTGGAGACGGCGAGCAGGCGGCGGAAGGTCATGGCGGTTCCCAGTATTCGAGAGCCGACAAGGTGCGCGGAGCAGGGGGTCGGGCGCAAGTCTTGAAGCAAAGAGATGGCGTCAGCCCGGTGACGGCGCGCGTCAGCAGGCCTAGGCTGGTCGGGTGAACCTGCGCTCCCCTGCCTTTGCGATCCTGTTCGCCGTCAGCCTGATCGCGGCGGCGGGGAACATGGCGCTCCAGTCCGTCCTTCCGGCCATCGGCCGCGAGTTCCGGCTGTCCGACACGCTCGTCGCCGGGGCCTTCGCTATCTCGGCCCTGATGTGGACGGTCGCCTCGCCCTTCTGGGCGCGGCTGTCCGACACCCTTGGACGCAAGCGGGTCATGATGATCGGCCTGGCGGGTTTCGTTGCCTCCATGTCCGGCTTCGGCCTGGCCGCCACCTCGGGGCTGGAACAGTGGCTCGGCGCGGGCCTGGCCTTCATCATGATGGGCGTGGCGCGCACCATCTACGGCGTCTTCGGCTCAGCCGCGCCGATCGCGTCCCAGGCCTATGTCGCCGACCGCACGTCACCGGAGCAGCGCACCCAGGCCATGTCGCTGCTGGCTTCGGCGCAAGGGCTGGGCACGGTCATCGGCCCGGCGCTGGCCCCCTTCTTCGTCCTGCCGATGATCGGTCTGGCGGGTCCCATGTACGCCTTCGCCCTGTTCGGCCTGGTGGTGCTGGTCATCGTCTGGCGCAAACTGCCCAGCGGCGAGGTCGTCCGGATCCCTTCGCCCAGCGGCCATCGCGGCGACGCCGGCAAGGGGCTGTGGAAGGACCCGCGCGTCCGCGGCTATCTGCTCTACGGCCTGTTCGTCACCGGGGCGCAGGCGGCCAATATCTCGGTGCTGGGCTTTCACATCATTGATGAACTGTCGGCCACCGGCATCGCCGTGCGCGAGGCCCAGCCGTTTATCGGCATCGCCATGCTGGCGGGCGCCGCCGCCACCCTGATGGTCCAGTGGGGGTTGATCCCGCTGCTCAGACTTCAGCCTGCGGACCTGATGCGCTGGGGCGCGGCGCTGGCACTGGTCGGAAACCTGATGAGCATCGCATCCCCGGGCTATTACGGGGTCGTCGTCGGCTATGCCGTCGTTTCCATGGGGATCGGCTTCGCCCGACCGGGCTTCACCGCCGGATCCTCATTGTCGGTCGAGCCGCACGAACAGGGGGCGATCGCCGGTCTGATGATGTCGCTGGCCGGACTCAGCTTCCTCGCCCCGCCGGTGATCGGGGTCGCCCTTTACGAACTGGCCGAGCCGGCACCGTTCATCGCCAATGCGATCCTGCTGGCCGCCGCGACCGCCCTGTGTTTCATCGATCCGCGGCTGCGCGCGGGTCCGCCGGACCTCCCCGACCGGGACGAAACGCCCTCGCCCGAGACTCCGCCCG
This sequence comes from Caulobacteraceae bacterium, assembly GCA_947501315.1. GTDB lineage: Bacteria > Pseudomonadota > Alphaproteobacteria > Caulobacterales > Caulobacteraceae > Brevundimonas. The sequence goes on from CANMXH010000259.1 coordinate 1,484, forward strand.
CTTCCCAGCCGGGGCCCGAAGGCAACCGCTGACCGCCTCCTTGCGTCTCCGGGCCTTTTCCCGGGCCCAAAGCCGTGGCAGATCGGGCCTATGGACATCGCCCGTATCGAGCGCCGCATCGGCGTGCGCGCCAACCCGGACCAGATCTGGGACCTGATCGCGGACCTGCCCGGCTGGAACCGCTGGAATCCGGTCGAGACCGCCCTGGACGGCACCATTGCTTTCGGCGCAGGCATCACCCTGACCGAATCCATCGCGGGGCTGCCGGAGCGTCGGGTCACGACCCGCGTCGGCGACTGGCAGCCCTATTCCCAGCTGGTCTGGGCCGAGAGCCGGGGCCTTTGGTTCCGCTCGATGCGCTATTTCGAGATCGAGCCGCTGGAGCAGCCGGGGAGCTGCATCGTCGCCAATGGCTTCATCTTTTCGGGCCTGCGCGGAGAGATGTTCTTCGACCGGCACCGCAAACACCTGCGCCATGCTGTCGATTCAGTCGCCGAGGCCTGGAAGGCCGCCGCCGAGGCCTGAAATCAGCCGCCCGCGAGGCCGGCTGCCATCGTGTCCTGGATGCTGATGATCGCCGGGGTCAGGATGACGATGAACAGCACCGGCAGGAAGAACAGGATCATCGGCACGGTCAGCTTGGCCGGCAGGGCCGCGGCCTTCTTCTCGGCTGCCGACAGCCGCATCTCGCGGTTTTCCTTGGCCATGGTCCGCAGGGCGGTGCCCAACGGAGTGCCATAGGTCTCGGCCTGGGTCATGGCCATGGCCACCGACTTTACGCCGGGATGGTTGGTCCGCCTCGCCAGGCCCTCATAGGCCATGCGGCGATCCGGCAGATAGCTGAGCTCGGCGGACAACAGGGTCAGTTCCTCGGCCAGGTCGATGGACGAACCGCCGATTTCCTGACTGACTTTCTGGATCGCCGCCTCGATCGACATCCCCGCCTCGACGCAGATCAGCAGCAGGTCGAGCGCATCCGGAAAGGCCTGCATGATCGACGTCTTCCGCTTCGAGATACGGTTCTCCAGATAGATGTTTGGTGCATAAAAGCCGATCACGGCCGCAAACATGCAGGCTGTCACCCGCGTCATCGGCGGCAGGCCGAAGTCATTCAAGATGAACAGGTAGAAGACCGCGATTACAAGGAATACGAACGGCATGGAAAAACGAAAGAAATAGAAGGTCGTCAGCGGTTTGGGGCCGCGGTAGCCGGCCTGGGCCATCTTGTCAGCGACCTTGGGATCTTCCAGCAGCTTGTTCAGGTTCAGCTGCTCGACGACCCTCTTCTTGAAACCATCGTCCGAGTGGCGGAGGTTCTGGGGCCCGGAGTTCTGGGCAGCAATGGCCTGACGCGATCGCCGCTTCAGTTCCTCACGCCTCACAGCCACGGCCTTCAGCCGGTTCTCAAGCTTGGCCCCGCCGCTGAAAGCGCTCAGCAGGGTGACCAGCGTGGCAAACACCAGCAGGCCTACGCCGAGGCTCATCAGATTCTGAACGTTGGTGAAGAACTCGACCATTTGAGCCGGGTGTTTCCTAGAATTTGAACGAAATCATCTTCTTCATCACGAACACGCCGAAGGCCATCATCGCCACGGCGACCAGCAACATGAACTGGCCGCGCGGGTCGGTGAACAGCC
>CANMXH010000260.1 GCA_947501315.1 Caulobacteraceae bacterium
CGGCGTCGCGCGCGACCTCGAAATGATCTGCGCCAACCCCGACCGGGTGGTCCAGCGCGGCGACAAGCTGATCTGGTGCGGCGGCGCGCTGGCGGACCTGTACGAAAGCCTTGGCGGTAGGGTCACCATGGCCGGCAAGCCCTTCGACCCGATCTATGACCTCGCCCTCGCCGAGGGCGAGCGGCTGCTCGGCCGCCCGGTCGATCGCGCCCGCGTCCTTTGCATCGGGGACGGCGTCATCACCGATGTGCTCGGCGCCGACAAACAGGCCCTCGACTGCCTGTTCATCGCCCAAGGCATCCACGGCGATACCGCCCGCGGGGCCGACGGTCGGCTCGATCCGGCCCGCGCGGCGGACCTGCTGAAGGCCGAGGCGACCCACGCCCGCTACGCCGCCCTGGATCTGGCCTGGTGAGTCCGGCCATTCCAGCTTCCGCTCGCCTCGGCCGGCCTCCAAAAAATGGCCCACGCCGGGGCAAATCGCGCTAAGGCCGGGCCATGACCGAAATTGTGACGAAACATCCCTCCGGCGGCTACATCCTCGAGGAACTCCACGTCGGCATGACGGCGGAGACCCACATCCTCGTCACGGAACAGCGCATCCAGCAGTTCGCCGACGCCTCGGACGACTACAATCCGGTGCATATGGACGAGGCCTTCGCCTCGAAAACCGCCTATCGCGGCCGCATCGCCCATGGCCTGCTGACCGCCTCCTTCGGCTCGGCCGTCGTCGGCACCATCCTGCCCGGTGCCGGGGCCATCTATCTGACCCAGACCCTCGGTTTCCACATGCCGGTGCGGATCGGCGAGACCGTTCTGGTGCGCGTCAGCGTCAAATCCGTCGATCCGGAAAGCGCCCGCGTCGAACTGGATTGCGAAGGCTTCGTCGGGGACAAGCGGGTCATGGACGGCGTCGCCCTGGTCCGCGTCCCCCGCCGCCGGCGCCCCGCGAAAGACTGACTTGGTCCAGATCGTCCCCGACTGGCGCGACCTGCCTGACCGGCTGCGCGGCGCGGCCGTCGCCATCGGTGCCTTCGACGGCGTTCATCGCGGCCATCAGGCGGTGATTGCCGAGGCCCGGGCTGCTGCCGACCGTCTCGGCGTCCCGCTCGCCGTGGTCAGTTTCGATCCCCACCCCCGTCGGTGGTTCCAGCCCGAGGCCGCCCCCTTCCGTCTGATGACGCCGGCCCAGATGGCGCGTGCCATGGCCCCGCTCGGCGTCGATCGCCTCCATCTCCTGCCCTTCGACGCCACCATGGCCGCCATGACCGACGCGGCCTTCGTCGGACAGGTCCTGTGCGGGCCTCAAATAGCGCCAAGCGCGGCAGGCCAACATGACGGCCTCGGAATCGCCCATGCCGCCGTGGGCTTCGACTTCACCTACGGCAAGGGCCGCACCGGCTCGGCCGAGGGGCTGCGGCGGCAAGGCGACGCCCTGGGCTTCGGCGTCACCGTGGTCGATCGCATCGATGACGGCGACGGACTGAAACTGTCCTCCTCCGGGGTTCGCGAGGCGCTAAAGGCCGGCGACATGCCTCGCGCCGCCGCCATCCTCGGCCGCCCCTTCGCCATCGAGGGCAAAGTCATCCACGGCGACAAGCGCGGCCGCACCATCGGTGTGCCGACGGCAAACGTTTCGATGGCCGACTACATGCGCCCCGCCTATGGCGTCTATGCGACCCGCACCCGCCTGCCGGACGGCCGCGTGATCGACGGCGTCGCCAACCTAGGCGTCCGTCCCATGTTCGAGATTGACCAGCCCCTGCTCGAGGTCTGGCTGTTCGACTTCGACGGCGACCTCTACGGCCAGACGATCGAGACCGAACTGGTCGCCTTCCTGCGTGGCGAAATGGCCTTCGACGGCCTCGACGCGCTGAAGATCCAGATCGCCGCCGACGCCGCCGCGGCCCGCGAGGCGCTCAGCTGATCGCGGCCATCAGCTGTTCGGTCAGGGCCGGGCGTCCCGGAACCAGAACGTCCGAGACCCTCCACATCGGGCCTTCCTTGACCAGTTTCAGCGTCTGCCGTTTGGTCTCACCCATATTGGTAAACACGACAGCCGCCTCGGCCGTCTGAGGGTCCGACGACGTCACCGTCACCGAGACCAGTGTGAAACCCCCGCTGTCCTGGCAGTCGCAGATCGGATTGTAGTTCAGCGTCGGCACCTCGCCCGCCGCCTTGGCGAAATCGGCTCCGATCATGGCATTGAGCATCCGGCCATAGATCGGCTCCTGCCCCGGCCGCAGCGGCTCCCCCATACTGGCCCCCGGCGTGGCATGGACGGCATAAAGCGCCCGTACAAATTCCTCAGGTCCGACCCGCGCGGCCGCATAGATCGCAGGGCGGCCCGGCGGCAGGGCGGCGGGCGCATCGGCCGGCCCGGACGCGCCTTCACCCGAAGGCGAACAGGCAGCGAGACCGACGAAAACAGCGGCGGCAATCAGGACATGACGCATCGGAACCCTCCCATGAGCCGGGGACTATCCCGCCAGTGGCCCGGACTGGCAATCCCGGCTGGCGTCCGCCCCACCCCGTCTGCTAGACCGTCCCCACCATGACCGTCCGCGTGCTTCGCCCGATTTCGATTAGCCGCCCGGCGTAGCGCCCAGGGCCACGGCCCCGTGCACGCCGGGATATCGAGACCGACGCGAACGATCACCCAACGACGACGAAACGAGACTTCATGGCCGAATCCCCCAAAAACGGCGAAGACACGCCCACCGGTCGCGACTATCGCGAAACCGTCTTCCTGCCCGAGACGCCCTTCCCCATGCGCGGTGGACTGCCGCAGAAGGAACCCGCGATCATCGAGGCGTGGGGCGACCTCTATTCGACCCTCCGCAAGCAACGCCAGGCCGAAGGCGCGCCCCTTTACGTTCTCCACGACGGCCCCCCCTACGCCAACGGCGACATCCACATCGGCCACGCCCTGAACAAGACGCTGAAGGATTTCGTGGTCCGCAGCCGCTTCCTGCTGGGCCATGACGTCGACTACGTTCCCGGCTGGGACTGCCACGGCCTGCCGATCGAGTGGAAGATCGAGGAACGCTACCGCTCGCAGGGCAAGCGCAAGGACGAGGTCTCCAAGGCCGAGTTCCGTCAGGCCTGCCGCGAATACGC
>CANMXH010000261.1 GCA_947501315.1 Caulobacteraceae bacterium
CTAACCGTTTTCTATTGAAACCAACCGGGAGCCAAGCCTCATGTCACTTCAGGGCAAGACGCTGTTCATCACAGGTGCCAGCCGTGGCATCGGACTGGCCATTGGCCTCAGGGCGGCGCGCGACGGGGCCAATGTGGTCATCGCCGCCAAGACCGCCGAGGCGCACAAACACCTGCCGGGCACCATCTATTCGGCGGCGACCGAGATCGAGGCCGCCGGGGGGCAGGCCCTGCCGCTGACCGTCGATGTGCGCGACGAGGCCTCGGTCATGGCGGCGGTCGAGGCGGCGGTGGCGCGCTTCGGCGGCATCGACATCTGCGTCAACAACGCCTCGGCCATCCAGCTGACCGGTACCCTGGCCACGGACATGAAACGCTATGACCTGATGCATCAGGTCAACGCCCGCGGGACCTTTCTGGTGTCCAAGGCCTGTATCCCGCATCTGAAACAGGCAGCGAACCCCCATATTCTGGCCCTGTCGCCGCCACTGGACCTGTCGCCCCACTGGTTCGGCCCGCATGTGGCCTACACCATGGCCAAATACAGCATGAGCCTGGCCATGCTGGGCATGGCGGAAGAGTTCCGGGAGGACGGCATCGCCTGCAACGGCCTGTGGCCCCGCACCGGCATCGCCACCGCTGCCATCGAATTCGCCCTGACCGGCAAGGATGGACTGGCCCATTGCCGTACCCCGGAGATCATGGCCGACGCCGCCCATGCCATCTTCACCAGCCCGTCCCGCGAGCTGACCGGCCGGTTCCTGATCGACGACAGCTTCCTGTACGAGCGCGGGGTGCGCGATTTTGAAAAATATAGCGTCGATCCCGGAAAGACCCTGATGCCGGACTTCTTCGTCCCGGCGGACAGCGTGCCGCCGCCGGGGGTGGTGGTGGGGTGACGCCGGCACCGGTGGGCGGTCAGGGTGATTGGTGATTGGTGGTTGGTGATTGCGGCACCGGCTTCAGGACGCTGGCACTTGGGAAGGGCGTCGGCGGCGGCTCCTGGAGCCACCGATAACCAACCACCAATCACCAATCACCAGTCACGAGCCCCGTCAGAACGACTGATACTGCCCGCCGATCGCATAGGTGAACCCGACCGGCAGGGCGTTGCGGAACAGGGTGACGAAATTGGCGACCTCGCCGAGGTTTGAGCGCGGGACGAAGATGATGTCGCCGCGCCGCAGGGCGATGACCTCGCCGCGCCGGGGCCGCAGGTCGATGGCCCGCATCATGCGCACGCCGCCCGGCCCGCGCCGGATCAGGGCCACTTCACCCTGTCTTGCGGTCGGAAGGAAGCCGCCCGCCTGGATGACGGCCTGCCAGGCGTCGATGTCCCCGGCCATGTCGAAGACGCCGGGGGTCCGCACCTCGCCGTCGACCCAGACCTTCAGCGGCCCGGCGGTCTTGAGCGTGATCTCCACGACCGGGCGGCGCAGCTGGCTGGCAAAGGCGTCCGAGGCATCGCGCTCGACCTCGGCGATGGTCCGGTCCGCCGCCATGATCTGGCCGACCAGCGGCAGGGAGATGCGGCCGTCGGGGCCGATCCTCTGGGTACGTGTCAGTTCGGCGGCTGTCGGGGTTGCGATCTCGATCTCGTCGCCGGGATAGAGAACGTATTCCGGCTCCGTCTCGCTCCAGTCGGCAAAGCCGATCTCGGGAAAGGAGGTCCGGCCGGCATTCTGGACCCGGGTTGAACTGCCGCCCGGGCTCCGCGGCAGGGGCATGCGCGAGCCATAGTCGTCGCCGCGCAGTCGCTGCCCGCCACCACAGCCACTGACCATCGTGCCCACGCCGGCCAGGCCAAGCAGCAACAGACGACGGTCGATGGACATGGGGACTCACTCCGCGAAATCAGCGTACGGTGCAGGGTCGGCGGTTATGGGTAACCAGTGGTTAACGCGGCTGCCCCAAGTCTGGCTGCTCACGTCCGGTACGATGGAATCACTCTGCCCCCCATGCGCACGTCGGCCTACACGACTGTCCGCCCGCGCTACGGCTTCTTCGATGTCGTCGGCCTGCTGTTCCGTGAATCCGTGCTCATGATCGTGATCTTCGGTGTCGTTGTCGCCATCGGTACGGCGGCGGTGCTGACGCTGAAGAAAACCTACACCGCCACCGCCAGCGTTTATGCCGGGGCAGGGCAGGAGTATGTCTATCAGTCCCGGGTCGGTCAGATTGATCCGAGCCAGCCGCTGGAAGCCGACGCCGTGGCCGGTGCGGAGGCGACCATTCTGGGCAGTCTCGAGGTCAAGCGCCGGGCCGTCCGCGCCGTTGGCGCCGATACGGTGCTGGGACCGGACGCGACCGGTACGCAGACGGAGAAGGAAGCTGCGGCGCTCAAGGCGCTGGATGCCAACCTCGGCGTGGGGGTCACGCCGGGCAGTGCGATCATTGCCGTGTCCTATGAGGCCGATGATCCTGTCCGGGCCGCACAGGTTCTGAACGCCGTCGTCGACCAGTATCTGGTCCGGCGGCGACAGGTCTTCCAGGGCTCGACCACGCCGGCCTATGCGGCCCAGCGCGTTGCGTTCGAGGACGATCTGGCCGCCGCCGACGAGGCCTACAACGCCTTTCTGGAGACCAACAACATCGGCGACTTCGCCACGGCCAAGGTCAGCCTCGCCGCCAGCTATCAGACGACCCAGGCCGAGGCCCTGTCACTGCGGGCCCAGCTGAACCAGGCGACCCAGCGGCTGGCGACCCTCGAGGTCCAGCTGGCGCAGCAGCCGGCCGAGGTAGTGCTGCAGCAGGACCTGAACATCTCGGCCCAGGACCAGATCCTGCAGCTGCGCACCCAGCGTGAGGCCCTGCTGTCGCGCTATACCCCCGAGGCCCAGCCCGTGCGGGACATCGACCAGCAGATCGCTGACCTGCAGGCCTATGTCGCCACCGGCACCACGGTCGGGCCCAGGGAGGTCCGCACCGGACCCAGCACCATCTTCACCGAGATCGAGACCGCCCGGATCACCGCCGCCGCCGACCGCGACGGCCTGGCGGCCCGGCTGGCCGTAGCCGAGGGCCAGCTGAGCCAGTTGCGCTCGCGTCTGGCCGGGATGACCCGGCTGGAATCGACCAACGCCAATCTGGCCGGCAATCGCGAGGTCCTGACGAC
>CANMXH010000262.1 GCA_947501315.1 Caulobacteraceae bacterium
AAGGTGACGCGATCGTCGCTGGGCAGACGAACCTGATAGGCGCCGATGTGCTGGGTGATGCCGCCGGCTTCGCCCGAGGCGACGTCGGTGGTGCGCAGGGCGTCCAGCAGGGAGGTCTTGCCGTGGTCGACGTGGCCCATGATGGCCACGACCGGCGCACGCGGCGTGGTCGCCTCGTCGTCGATCGCATCGGACAGGAAGCCGGCCTCGACGTCGGACTCCGAGACGCGCTTCACGGCCATGCCGAACTCGTCGGCGACCAGTTCGGCCGTGTCGGTGTCGATGACGTCATTGATCTTCATCATCAGGCCCTGTTTCATCAGGAATTTGATGATGTCGACGCCGCGCACGGCCATCCGGTTGGACAGCTCCTGCACGGTGATGACGTCAGGGATGACGACTTCGCGCGGACGGTTCGGGGCGTCGGTCGAGCCGCCCTTGCGCTTTTCTTTTTCACGTTCGCGGGCGCGGCGGACCGAGGCCAGCGAGCGCATCCGCTCGGCCGTGTCGCCGTCGCCGGCGACGGACTGGATGGTCAGGCGGCCTTCGCGGCGCTTGGGCTCGCCGCGGGTGCGGCTGACGGCCTTGCCGGCGTCAGAGAAACGCTTGTCGCGATCATCCTCGGGCTTGACCGGCCGGGCGAAGCCGCCGCCGGGCGCGCGGCTCGGACGGGCGACCTCGGCCTGGGCCGGGGGCGCATTCGGGGTCGGACGGCCGCCCGGTCCCGTACGTGGGCCGGGGCGCGCAGCCCCCGGCGCCGGGCGCGGGGTCAGGGCCGAATAACGGACCGGCTCGGCCGGTCGGGTGGTCGGCCGGGCCGGAGCGGCGGGACGGTCGGAATAGGCCCGTTCGCCGCCACCCATGGCTTCCTCACGGGCGGAGCGACCGCCGAAAGCCGGACCGGCGGGTGCGCGGGACGCACCGGGTGCCTTGGGCACGCGCTGGCCGAAATTGACCACGGGACGCGCCGGCGGGGCCGGACGGACGGGGGCGGCCGGCGCAGGGGTCGGGGCCGGAGCGGCAGCCTCCACCGGAGCCGGGGTCGGCGCGACCGGAGCGGCGGGTGCCGCTGGCGGCGCGGCGACAGGCGCGCGGCGGACCGGAGCGGGCGCGGCGGCCGTCAGTTTGGCGGCTTCGGCGCGGGCGGCCTCGGCGGCGGCGCGGGCGGCTGCGGCTTCTGCCTGGGCCGCGCTTGCGGCCTGGGCGGTGGCAGCGGCCTGCTCATGCGCGGCCTGGTCGCGGCGCACCTGTTCGGCGGCGGCGGTCTGGGCGCGCTGGGCCTGGGCCTGGGTGGCCAATTCAATGGCGCGGCGACGGGCCTCCTGTTCCTCGTTCGACAGGCGGCCGCCGGCGGGACCTGCCGGGGCGACCGGACGAGGAGCCTGGGGCGCAGGCGCGTCCGTGCGAGGACGGGCGGCGACGTCGAAGCCCTGCGGGCGTTGATGCCCGGGCACGGCACCGGCACGGCGCTTGGTCTCGACCACCACGGTCTTGGTGCGGCCGTGGCTGAAGCTCTGGCGCACGGTGCCGGTCGAAACCGATCCCGCCTGCCGGGGCTTCAGGCTCAGCGGTGCCCGCGGACCCGTCGTTGACGGTGTTCCGGTGGGCGCCTGCGGTGCGCCGTCGTTGGTCTTGTCGTTCTCGTCAGTCATCCGGTCGCTTTACTGGGGACGGCGGGTGATCCGCCGTCGTCTCGTTCAAACACAAAAAGCCGCGCGTCGCCCCGCCCCCAATCAGGGAGCAGAACCCCGCCCGTCCAAAACCTTGTTCGGCATCTCAGCCGGCTCACCACCCCATCCCGGAGGCAGAAGCGGTCGAAATCCCGCCAGTCGTTCGACCTCTATGGTCCAGCGATCGGCCCGCCCGCCCTCAAGCAGGACGGCGTGTATCGCATTTTCCAGCCCAAGGGCCAAACCCAAATCGTCCGCCGTGAAGACGCCGCAGACTTTCGGGGGGGGCGTCATGTGTTTCGCCAGCGAAAGCAGCTTGCCGCGACCGTCCGCGGACCCGTCCGCCGCCTCGATGATCCATGCGGCCTTGCCTGACCGAACATTGGCCAGGGCTTTCTCGAAGCCGGAGATCAGCACCCCCTCGCGCCGGGCAAGCCCCAGCTGGTCCAGACAGCGCCGGAACAGCAGTCCCTCGACCATGTCCGCAAGGTCGGCGGCGGGCTTCATCGGGGCCCTGGCGGCGCGGGAGAACAGGTTCTTTTTCACCGCGGTCTCGATGGAGGCGCGGTCTGCCGCAACCCAGAGGCCGCGGCCCGGCAGCTTGCGCGCCAGATCAGGGGCGACCGAACCGTCCGGAGCGGCGACGAAGCGGATCAGGCGAGATTCGTCCATGACCTCGTGGGTGACGAGGTCGCGTCTCTCTCTATCGATCGTCGCTTCGCGCAGACTCATGGAAGGTCCGGTTTCCCATCACGCGTTTTCGGGCTGGTCGGGATCCCCGGCGAGGACCTCGTCTTCAGCGACGTCGGCCTCGTCGCCTTCCGGCGCGGAGGCGAAGACGGCGTCGGCGTCGTATTCGCCTTCTGCCAGCTCTTCCTCATATTCCGGCTCGGGCGGCTGCGGCAGTTCCGAAGCGTCGATCCAGCCGGCCGCGACCCGGGCCTGGAGGATCAGCATCTCGGCCTCTTCCTGGGCCAGGTTGAAGCTTTCCAGAACGCCCGGGACCTTGGTCCGTTCGCCGTTCTTCACCTCATAGCCGCCACGGATTTCGTCGGTGGCCAGATCGGCAAGGTCCTCGACGGTCTTCACCCCGCCCTCGCCCAGGGCGACGGCGATGGCACCGGTGACGCCGGGAACGGCCATCACCTCGTCCAGCACGCCCAGTTCGACGCGTCTGGCATCGAGGATGGCGGCCTGACGGTCGAGGAAGTCGCGGGCGCGGGCCTGCAGTTCCTCGGCCGTGTCCTCATCGAAGCCCTCGATGTCGGAGATCTCATAGGGTTCGACGAAGGCCAGATCCTCAACCGTGGCGAAGCCCTCGGTGACCAGCAGCTGGGCGATGACCTCGTCCACGTCCAGGGCTTCCTGGAACAGGACGGTGCGCTCGCTGAACTCGCGCTGGCGGCGCTCGGAGTCCTGGCTCTCGGTGATGATGTCGATC
>CANMXH010000263.1 GCA_947501315.1 Caulobacteraceae bacterium
GCGGCCCGACCTGGTCATAGGGGCTGTAGCTCATCATATAGTCATAGGCCTCGGGATCCTCGATCGGATTGCCCCATTCGGGCCATTCGGGCGGGGTCAGCGGCAGGCTGGTGTCGCTCATGGTGTTGATCACATCCACGAACGGCACCTGGCCGATGACGCCGGCCCACAGATCGGGCCGCATATTGTTGACCGCTCCCATCAGCAGACCGCCGGCGGAACCGCCCTGGGCCACGATATGGCCGGCCTTGCCGTGGCCGCTGGCGATCAGATGTTCGGCGGCGGCGATAAAGTCGGTGAAGGTGTTCTTCTTGGTGAACCGGCGGGCATTGAGGAACCAGCCCCAGCCCTTGTCCGAGCCGCCGCGGATGTGGGCGATGGCGTAGATCCAGCCGCGGTCGACCAGCGACAGGCGGTTGGTCGAGAAGCTCGCTGCCATGGGGATGCCGTATGAGCCGTAGCCATAGAGCAGCAGCGGGGCCGTGCCGTCGACCGGTGTCGATTTGCGGCGCAGCACGGTCACCGGCACCAGTTCGCCGTCGGGGGCAGGGGCGTTCAGCCGCTCGACCACATAGTCTGCCGCATTATGCCCCGACGGCACCTCCTGCACCTTGCGCAGGGTGCGCTCACGCGTCGCCAGGTCATAGTCATAGGTCGAGGTCGGCGTGGACGGCGAGTTGTAGCCATAGCGCATGATGGTGGTATCGAATTCCGATGCCCCGCCCAGCGACAGGGAATAGGCGGGCTCGTCGACGGCGATCCCGTGCTCGGTGCCCGAACGGTCGCGGATGACGATCGTCGTATTGGCGTCTGCCCGCTCCTGAAGGGCGATATAGTCCTTCACCAGCGCCACGCCCTCGACGTAACGGCCCGGCGTATGCGGGACGAGATCGGTCCAGTGGGCCTTGCCCGGAGTGCCCGTCGGGGCTTCGACAATCTTGAAATCAATCGAGTCGTCGGCGTTGGTGCGGATCACCCAGCGATCGCCCCAGTGGTCGGCGTCATAAAGCCGTCCGGTCAGGCGCGGCTCCAGAACGACCGGCGTGGCGGTCGGGGTCGCAGCCGGGACGGCCCGGGTCTCGGACGTTTCCTGGTTGGCGATCGAGATCAGGACAAAGGCGTCGTCAGCGGTGCGGCCAACGCTCATGAACAGTCCGTCGTCCTCCTCCTGATAGACCAGGGTCGTCTCGCCGCCACGCGCCGGGCGACGGAAAATCCTGTCCGGCCGTCCGTTGTCGTCACGGTTGGTCCAGAAGATCCACTGGCTGTCGGGCGAGAAGGCGAAGCCGCCGTAGGCCGAGCCGATCGGGTCGGGCAGGACCTCGCCGGTCGCGAGATCCCGGACGAAAATCTGGTGCACTTCGGACCCTTGCGCATCTTCCGCATAGGCGAAGAGTGCGTGGTCGGGGCTGTGCTCCGCCGCGGAGACCTCTGAATAGGCCTTGCCCTCGGCCAGGGCGTTGGCGTCGAGCAGCAGCAGCGCCGTTCCACCACCCCGCGGCTGACGCATGTATCGCGGATGCTGATCCCCGGTCCGGTACTCGACATAGTATTCCCAAGGCCCGTCGGGGGAGGGGACCGAGCTGTCCGCCTCCTTGATCCGCCCCTTCATCTCCTCGAACATCGCGGCCTGCAGGGGCAGGGTCGAGACCATCATCGCCTCGCGATAGGCGTTCTCGGCGTCCAGATGTTCCTTGACCTCGGGCTTGATCAGCGTCGGGTCGCGCAGCACGGCCTGCCAGTTGTCGTCCTTCATCCACTGATAGTCGTCGGTGCGGACGCGCCCCAGCTGCTCGATGCGGACCGGAATCTTCTTCGCGACGGGTGGGACGGGCGTTCCTTGGGACATCGAGGCTCCGGTTGGGCGGGCTTGGGCGGGAAGGGCGGTCGCCGCGAGCACGGCGGCGGATGTGGCGAGAAGGTCGCGACGGTTCATGACGAAGTCCCTGATTTGGTGACGGACCTTGTGCGCGCGCGCCGCCCGCCGTCAAATGAACAAATGCCAATGAACGGGTAGGGACGATGTTCGATCTGCAGACGCCACCCCAACCCGCTTTCGAACAGGTGCAGGTCCAGGAGCTGCCGATCGCGGAGCTTGCGCCACCGAGCTGGGACCTGACCGTCGGGCTGATCAGTGCCACGGTTCAGATCGACCAGAACAATGGCGATGGGACGCGGCGCGTCGGCACGGCCTTTCTGATCGAGGCACCGCGCCCCGACGGTACTCAGCGCACGGTCCTGGTCACAGCCCATCACGTGCTGGACGGCATGAGCCTGCGTGACGCCCGGGTCGGCTGGCGCAGCGAAATGCCCGGCGGCGGCTGGCGCTTTGCACCGGATCCGCTGCGGATCCGCAGCGACATGGGTGATCCGGCCTGGACCAAACATCCGGAACGCGACATTGCGGTTATGGAGATTTCGGCACCGCCGGTGTTCGCCCGGGCTGCGATCCCGCTGGCCTGGCTGGCCAGTGGTGAAGACCTCGACGACTGGCAGGTTGGTCCGGGGGATGAGCTGCTTACCCTCGGCTTTCCCCGGGGATATTCATCGAACACAGCGGGTTTTCCGATCTTGCGGACCGGACGTATCGCGTCATGGCCGTTAACACCCGTGCGTAGCTTTCCGACGTTTCTTCTTGATTTTCCGGTTTTTCCGGGAAATTCCGGGGGACCTGTCTTCTGGACTCCAGCGGCCCGAAAATTGCCGGGTACGGTCCAGCCGGATCATCCATTCATTGCCGGTGTCCTGACGTCCGAGGTTCGGCCGTCGGACGAGCCGCTCGGGATCGGCGTGGTGGCCCACGCCATCTATGTGCGCGAGGCGATCGCCTTGCTCGATGCTGCTCCGACTGTGGGTCAGGCCCGGTAGGCCGGGGAGCAGCCTGGATCCAGTTATCGCATAAGATATATTATGCGAAATCTTTAATCTGGATCCGGCTTCAGCGGGTCCGGGTTCGCGCCTGTAAGCGGGCCGCCAGGCTTGACGTATCCCACCGCGCGCCACCCATGGCCTGCACCTCGGAATAGAACTGATCCACCAGCGCCGTCATGGCCAGATGTGCACCATTGACCCGGGCCTCATCCAGCA
>CANMXH010000264.1 GCA_947501315.1 Caulobacteraceae bacterium
ATGGCTGGTGCTGAAGCACTGCAAGGCTGATTTCACCGTACGCGAGATCGACATCTATTCGCCCGGCGGACAGGCTGAGATGGCTTTGATCTCGCCCTCGCGGCTTGTGCCGCTGCTCAAGGTCGACGGCGAGACGATCTGGGATTCCATGGCCATTTCGGTCTGGTGCGCCGAACGCTATCCGGAGGCCCGGCTGTGGCCTGTGGAGCCGCAAGCCCGATGGCTGGCCCGGTCAGCAGCCTGCGAGATGCACGGTGGCTTCATGGCGCTGCGGACGGACTGCGGCATGGGGCCCGATCACACCATGGTCGGACCGGACCGTTCAGCGCCGCCCGCAGGCGCAGCGGTGGAGCGCGACATCCAACGGATTGTCAGCCTCTGGCGGGAGATGCGCGGCCGGTTTGGGTCCGGCGGACCGTATATGTTCGGCGAGTGGTCCGTGCCTGACGCCTTTTTCACCCCGGTGGCCGCGCGGTTCCGCCATTATCAGATCGATCTGGCCGCCCATGGGGATGACGGTACGGCAGCGGCCTATCGCGACACACTGCTGGCCCAGCCGGACTTCCTCGAATGGTCGGAGCAGGCGCTGACGGGCCGTTAACCGCCCGGCGGAACCCGGTCTTAAGACAACGACGGTATAAATCTTCGTCAAGTAGCGCAGAAGCGCCAGGGGTCCGCCGATGTCCATGCCCGTCGAACAGCCCGGTGCGCGCCGGCCAAGCCTGCTGGTCTATGGCCTGATGATCGTGATCGCCTGCTGTCTCCCGGCGCTGCTGCTCGTCAATATCTAGCGGGATCCTGCCGCAACGGTCGTGGCCACCTCGACCGCGGGTGCCGCTGTCGGTTCAGGCGGCGGCGGGACATAGTCCAGCGACAGCGGGATAACGGAGGCACCTGAGGCAACTGCGTCAAGGGTGTTTAGCGGACGGCCGTTCATGCGCTGGTAGATCCAGTAGGCCGCCACGACCTTTTCCACATATTCCCGGGCCTGTGGCACGTCGATCGTCTCAATAAGCAGCAGCGGATCGGCATCCGGGCCGAGCTTGCGTACGGCGCTGACCATGGGACCCGGCCCCGCATTGTAGGACGCCGTAGCGCGCAGCAGGTCGCCATTGATCGCCGGCATGGCCAGCACGCGGTTCACATAGGCCTGTCCGAGACGGGCGTTGAGATTGACCTCGAACAGACGCTCGGGCTCGCTCACGAAGGCCGTGTCGCCGGTCAGTTCGGCGGCGGTCGTCGGCATCACCTGCATCAGGCCATAGGCACCGGCCCCCGACCGGGCGCGGGCGTTGAACCCGGTTTCCTTGCGAGCGATGGCATAGACCAGTGACCTCTCAATGGTGAAGCCACCCTCCGGCTCGATCACAGGCTGGGCATAATGGGTAGCGTCGATGCGGCGCAGGTCGTCGCCCGAACCGATCACCCGCGGACCCAGGGCCCGGCCCAGGGCGGCCCATAGCTGTCGGCCTCGATCGGTGACTGCAGCGCGCAGACCGGTGCGCAGTTCGTCGCGGGCGTCGGCGCGACGACCGACCTCGAAGAAGGCCACGGTTCGGCGCGCGCGAGGCTCCGACCGGATGAACTCGTCCAACTCGGCGGCGTCGACGCCAATGGGCTCCTCGACGCGGGAAGGGACGCGCGGGATTGCCCCGGCGATGTAGGGCGTCGGCCCCAGGTTCTCGATCGCGGGCTCCTCGCCAAGTTGGCGCAGGGCGATCTGGCCATAGAAGGTTGCCGGCCAGGAGGCTGCGCGACGCAGCAGAGGCTGCACCTGGTCCTGCTGGCCTGAACCGCCCGCCGAACGGGCAGCCCAGAAGGCTGCGCCCGAGCGGACCCAGCCGTCTTCGGTCGGATCATCCAGAACACGTCCAAAGGCGACCCTGGCCGCAGCAAGGTCGCCAAGCCGGTACCGGGCAAGGCCGACCGTCCACCAGTCGCCGATCTGCTCGCCGATCCTGATTGCGCCGGCAAGGTCGTCGCGGTTCAGGGCGACACGGGCCGCCTTGGTCGGATCAGCCTCGGTATTTCCGCCGGCGGACTCAAGGCGGCTCCAGTAGAGTCCAGCGCCGTTCCGGGAAGGTTGACGCGGCTCGGGTGCCCCGTCGGGCCGGCGGCGCATAGCCAGATTCCAGGCCCGTTCCGCCACGGGAAGATCGGAATACTCCTCCAGCCAGGCCGCAAGTTCCTCAAAGGTGGCGGCATGGTCAGCGTGGAAAAGACGCTCGAATTCGACCTGTCCCAGCAGCACGTGGTCATTGGCCTGCCGCGCCGAGTCGCGTGCGGCCTCCAGATCACCGCGGCGCAGGGCGTCGAAGGCTGTGGTGTAGTTCAGACGGTCCGCCGCGCTGAGGGTGGATGGAACACGGCCCTGGCCCTCTTCTGCGTGACCTGCAGCGGCCAGGGCGGCCAGCGCCAATGCGAGGGTCGGCGCAAAAAGCGCGCGACGAATACAAAATCGCACCTGAGGCGGCCCCCCTGAGAGCATCGAACGACCCGTCAATAGCCGGGTCAGCCCGCGCTGGTCATTTGGTCGACAGGCCAGAAAGGCACCACCGCCTCGACCCGAGTCAAGATTTCACTCCTTTTGGGGCGGTTTTGAGTCTGAGGGTTGAGCGAGCCCGGCGGTCAGGGCTCAATCCGCGCCGCCAGTGATAGCAGATCGGCCCAGACGTCGCGCTTGGCGATGGGTTGGCGCAGCAGGAAGGCGGGGTGAAGGGTCGGCAGGGCAGGGGCCGAGATGGCACCCTCCGCCAGCCGCCATTCGCGCCAATGTCCACGCATCCGCATGATGCCTTCATCGGTCGTCAGGACCGACCTGGCCGCAGCCGCGCCCAGTAGCAGCACCGCCTTCGGCTTGAGCAGGGCGAAGGCCCGTTCGACGAAGGGCGCGCAGACCGCCTGCTCGGCCGCCGTCGGCGTCCGGTTTCCGGGTGGACGCCAGAAGACGGTGTTGGTGATGAAGACCCGGCCTTCCAGCCCGGCTTCGGCCAGCATCCGGTCCAGCAGTTGCCCCGCCTTGCCGATGAAGGGCTGACCGCGCTCGTCCTCTTCCGCCCCGGGGCCCTCGCCGATGATCA
>CANMXH010000265.1 GCA_947501315.1 Caulobacteraceae bacterium
AGAGCCGCCGTGTGCGTGATCTCGCCGCCATGATCGCCGACATGACCGGGGCCGAGGTGCACAATGTGCCCAACCCGCGCCAGGAGGCCGACGAGAACGAGCTGGTGGTCGCCAATGACCAGTTCCGCGAACTGGGCCTCAAGCCCATCACCCTGGCCGAGGGGCTGATGCAGGACGTGACCGGGATTGCCCGCCGCTACGCCGACCGGGCCGACCTGTCGAAAGTGCCCTGCGTCTCGACCTGGAATGGCAAGCGCGCCGAGGCCGTGAAGGCCGAACCCACGGTGGCCGCCCCGCCGGCCTCACCCGTGCAGGCGCGTTCGGCCTGATCCATGCCTGATGCCACCGTCGCTCCCTCGCTGCTGGTCTTCGGCGGAGGCTGGCTGGGCCGGGCCGCCGGGCATGAGGCCCTGCGCCGGGGCGGTCGCGCCGTCCTGACCAGTCGCGATGCGGACCGAAGGGCGGCGCTGTCCGCTGAGGGGGCGGGTGCGATTGACCCCGATGACGCGCCGGCCCTGGCGGATGCCGTGGCCGGAGCCTCCGCCATCCTGATCTGCGCTCCGCCTGTTGCGGACGGCTGTCCCGGGCTGAAGGCCATGGCACCGGTCCTCTCGGCCGCGGCCGTGCGGCCTGACTGGATCGGCTATGTCTCCTCGACGGCGGTCTATGGCGACCGGGGTGGTGGCTGGGCGCTTGAGGACAGCGAATTGAACGCCGCCTCCCTGGAAGGCGCACGCCGTGTGCGGGCCGAGCGCGACTGGCTGGAGGCCGGACAGGTCATGGGGCTGACCGTCCAGCTTTTCCGTCTGCCGGGCCTCTATGGTCCCGGTCGTTCGCCGCTGGACCGGTTGCGCGACGGTACGGCGCGGATCGTGCGCAAGCCCGGTCAGGTGTTCAACCGGGTCCATGTAGATGACGTTGTCTCGGGCCTCTTCGCCTCCATGGCCCGTCCCCGGCCCGGCGCCGCCTACATCCTGTGCGACGATGATCCGGCACCGGCCGATGTCGTCATGGAAGGTGCCGCCCGGCGTCTCGGCCTGCCCCTGCCGCCGGAGGTCGACCTTGACGATCCGTCGGTGTCCGACGCCATGCGGCGCTTCTACCGCGACTCCAAACGCCTCTCGAACGCCCGCGCCAAGGCCGAGCTCGGCTGGCGGCCGAAATATCCGAGCTGGCGGGACGGGCTGGAGGCGCTCATCCGCAAGGGCAGCTGAGCGCTTTCCCTGATGGCCGCGGTCAGAAGGCTCCGCCTTCTCGACCCGACGCGGCCTGACGCTTCGCGCTCATGCAGCGAGCGCCCGCGTCGCGAGCGTTAGCGTCTTCCTAGAACGGCAGGATGTTACGCTGCCGGCTGTAGGCCATGGTCCCGACATTGGCACCCAGCCGCAGGCCTACGCCGGTCCGGATCGGGGCCAGGATGATGCCGTCGGCGCGCTGGTAGTTCACGCCCAGGCCACCGACCAGATAGGCCGTGCCTTCCACGCCGGGATAGCGGCGATACAGCATGTCGGGATGGTACAGGCCGTAGACCAGGGTGAAGACCCGCGATGCATTTCCGCCGACGTCCCAGCCGATCGAAATTCCCTGCCAGAAGACCTCCTGCGACGCCGACAGGTCCTTCATATGCAAGGCACCGCGACCGTAGCGGGCACCGAAGCCCGCAGCGCCGGCGGCCTCCTCTCCGGCAATATAGGCCGTCGGCCGGTCGCCCTGTTCGGCAAAGATGCGCTCGATGGCGGCACCGATGGCCTCGGCGGCGATGCCCAGTTCGCGCGAGCCCGCAGCGACCAGTTCCTCGGCCGTATAGACCGGTGCCTGGCCGTCCGAGGCGATCGGATAGCCCGGATTGGATGATCTGCCGGCGGTCGCGCAGGCGGACAGAGCCGGGAGCCCGGCGGTGGCGGCGAGACCCGACAGGATCAGTTGGCGGCGGTGCATGGTTCTGGCTCCGAATGCGGCAACGGCTCGCCCGGGACGCTCGGGCGCTGGTCCATACCGTCACTGCTCTTTGAGTCAGCCTTGCGGCGGCAAGGTTAACGGGACGTTGCCATCCTGCAGCGGGTCCCGCTCAGTGCCGGTTTGTCTGTGCCGTCAGCCAGTCCATCAGGGCCAGAAGGACGCCGGAGCCGACGAAGGTCAGGTGGATGATCACCAGCCACATCAACTGCGGTTCATCGAGGGGTGCACTGGTTTCGCCGATCTCCATGAACCGCTTCAGCAGATGAATGCCGGAGATCGCCACGATGGAGGCGATCAGCTTCATCTTGAGGCCCGAAAAATCCACGGTCCCCATCCATGGGGGCCGGTCGACGGTGTCGTCGATATCCAGTTTGGAGACGAAATTCTCGTAGCCCGAAAACAGGACGATCAGCAGCAGGTTTCCGGCGAGGGACAGGTCGATCAGGGTCAGCACGACCAGGATCACCTGTTCGCTCGTCATGGTGAAGGCCTGGGGCGCGTAATGGATCAGCTCGCGCATGAAGACGATGACCAGCATGGCCAGGGACACGATGAGCCCCAGGTACATCGGGGCCATCAACCAGCGGGAGGCGAACAGGCCGCGCTCGAACCGGGTCTCGATCTGCGGCTTCAGTCCCATGGTCAGCTCCTCAGGGTTGCGCCCAGCTTGCCTGCGGCACCAACGATCCGGGCCGACAGCGACTCGATCTCTGCCTCGGTCAGGGTCGCTTCGACCGGCTGGATCGCAACCTCCAGCGCCACCGACTTCATGCCCTCAGCCACGCCCGCGCCGCGATAGACGTCGAACACCGACACCCCGGCGATCAACGCCTTGTCGGCACCGGCGACGGCGCGGACCAGATCGCCTGCGGCCCTGTCTTCCTCGACGAGGAAGGCGAAATCGCGGGTCAGGGGCATCAGATTGGCCAGGTTTGCCGGTCCCCGTGCCTTGGACTTCGCGCCACGCGGCTCGGGCACGGCGTCCAGAACGATCTCGAAGGCCAGCATGGGTGCATCGGCGTCCAGCGCCTTCAGCACACGGGGATGCAGGGCCCCGAACTCGACGATGAGGGTCTTCGGGCCCAGCTGCAGCCTTGCCGAGCGACCCGGATGCCACCA
>CANMXH010000266.1 GCA_947501315.1 Caulobacteraceae bacterium
GCCGTGACGGCCTCCATGGCCAAATACTGGGTCACCGACATCCAGGGCGAGGTCATCGACGAGATGCTGCAGCTGCACGGCGGCTATGGCTATATGAACGAATATCCGATCGCCCAGCTGTACAAGGATGCGCGGGTGCAGCGGATCTACGGCGGGACGAACGAGATCATGAAGCTGCTGATCGCGCGGACGCTTTAGGCAGTCTTGAATTAACGTACGCGATAACGTACATTTTTCAAATGAACGCCATCTCCGTCACCGAACTCCGCAAGAACCTCGCCGCCAACATCGAGCGGGTCACGGCGGACCACGACTATACGATCATCACGCGTGAAGGCGGCAAGCCCGCGGCCGTGCTGATGTCGCTGGAAGATTTCACCTCCTGGCAGGAAACAGAGTATCTGCTGCGCAGTCCGGTGAACGCCGAACGCCTGCGGAAGTCGATCGCGGAACTGGATGCCGGTAAGGGCCAGGTTCGCGATCTGATCGAATGAAGGTCACCTTCCATGACGAAGGATGGGATGACTATCTCTACTGGCAGACCCACGACCGCAAACTGCTGGCCAAGATCAACACGCTGATCAGGGAATGCAGCCGCACGCCATTCACCGGAACGGGCAAACCCGAGCCGCTTCGTGGTGAGTTCTCCGGCTGGTGGTCGCGCCGCATCAATGAGGAACACCGTCTGGTCTATCGAAAGACCGAGGACGGCTTGCTGATCGCCCAGTGCCGGTATCACTACACGCGATGATCCGCCTCCACGCCCCTGCCCCGCTCTCCCTCGACGCCGCCGTCCTGCCGACGCTGGACCAGTCGCGCTACCTGACCCAGGTGATGCGGCTGAAGACCGGCGACAGCCTGCTGGTCTTCAACGGCCGCGACGGGGAGTGGCGCTGCGTCATCAGCGAAATCCTCAAGAAGGGCGTGGTGCTGCGGGCGGAGGAACAGATGCGGCCGCAGGCCATGGGGCCGGACGTCGATCTGCTGATCGCCGTGGTCAAGAAGAGCGCGCTGGAGTTCGCGGTCGAGAAGGCCACCGAACTGGGCGCGCGGCGGGTGAAGCTGGTCGTGACCCAGAGGACCCAGGTGCAGCATGTGCGGATGGACCGGCTGGACGCCATCGCCATCGAGGCTGCCGAACAGACCGGGCGGACGGATGTGCCGATGATCGACGCGCCGGTTAAGCTGGCGGACCTGCTGGACGGCTGGGAGGCGGGACGACGGCTGATGTTCTGCGACGAGACGGGCGGGGCGCCGGTGACGGGGGCGGTGTCTCGACACTCTCCCTCCCCTTCATGGGGAGGGACGGCGAACCCGCAGGGTGAGCCCGGGTGGGGTTCGAAAGGGCCGGAGCGCGAACATACAGACCCCACCCTGTCGTCGCTGCGCGCCGACATCCCTCCCCATGAAGGGGAGGGAGAAGCGTCGCCCTGGGCCATACTGATCGGTCCCGAGGGCGGGTTTTCGCCGGAAGAACGCGAGCGGCTGCGGGCCCTGCCCTTCACCACCGCCGTGTCGCTGGGGCCGCGGATCCTGCGCGCGGACACTGCCGCCGTTGCCGCCCTGACCCTGTGGCAGGCGGCTGTGGGCGATTGGGAACGATAGCCCTCAAGCAGCGACGCGCCGCGCGCGGAACGACAGGGCAAGCATGCCCCCTTGAGCGGGAGGGGTTTTCCTCCCATCTAGCCGCCACAACAGGGCTGAACGCATGACCGACGCTGCGCCGCTTTCCCGGAACGACCTGATCGGCGCCATGTCGAAGGGTGCCAAGCCGAAGGCGCACTGGCGCATCGGGGCGGAGCACGAGAAATTCGGCTTCGACCGCTCGACCCTGCGCCGCCCGACCTATGAGGGCGACACCGGCATCCTGGCCATGCTGACGGGGCTGCAAAGGTTCGGCTGGAGCCCCGTCGAGGAGGCCGGCTATGTCATCGCCCTGGAACGGAAGAACGACGAGGGGATGACGGCCTCGATCTCGCTGGAGCCGGGCGGGCAGTTCGAACTGTCGGGTGCGCCGCTGAAGGATGTGCACGACATCTGCAACGAGACCGGCCAGCATCTGATGGAGGTCAAACAGGTCGCCGACCAGATGAACCTCGGCTTCCTCGGCACGGGCTTTGATCCGATGTGGCGGCGCGAGGACGTGCCGGTCATGCCCAAGGGCCGCTATGTCATCATGCGGAACTATATGCCGAAGAAGGGCAAGCTCGGCCTCGACATGATGCTGCGCACCTGCACCATCCAGTCGAACCTGGACTTCTCGGACGAGGCCGACATGGTGGCCAAATTCCGGACATCGCTGGCCCTGCAGCCGATCGCCACCGCCCTGTTCGCCTGTAGTCCGTTCACGGAAGGAAAGCCCAACGGCTTCCTCAGCGCCCGCGCCAACGTCTGGACCGACACCGATCCGGACCGGACGGGGATGCTGGACTTCGTCTTCCGCGACGGCTTCGGCTATGAGCGCTACGCCGACTATGCGCTGGATGTACCGATGTATTTCGCCAAACGCGGCGACACCTATGTCGACCTGTCGGGCCAGTCGTTCCGCAGCTTCATGACCGACGGCCTGCCCGCCCTGCCCGGCGAGCGGGCGACGAAGAAGGACTGGAACGACCATCTGACCACCCTCTTCCCCGAGGTGCGGCTGAAGTCCTATCTGGAGATGCGCGGGGCCGACGGCGGACCGTGGAGCCGGATCTGCGCGCTGCAGGCCCTGTGGGCCGGGGTGCTTTACGACGGGGCGGCGCTGGCGGCGGCCTGGGACCTGGTCAAGGACTGGGACATCGCCGACCACGAACGGCTGCGCCGCGACGTGACCCGGCTGGGCCTCAGGGCCGAGGTGGCCGGGCGGTCGGTGCGGGACATCGCCGTCGACATGGTCGCCATTGCCAAGGAGGGGCTGAAGAACCGCGCCCGGTTCAGCGGCGGCATGGTCGATGAGCGCGGCTATCTGTCGGAACTGGAAGACATCGCCGACAGCGGCCTGACCCCCGCGGACCGGCTGCTGGCGCTGTATCACGGCGAGTGGCAGGGCGATCTGACACGGCTGTACCGGGACTTCGCCTATTGAGGC
>CANMXH010000267.1 GCA_947501315.1 Caulobacteraceae bacterium
GGCGGAATCGCCCTCGACGATGAACAGTTCGGACTTGGCCGGATCGCGTTCCTGGCAGTCGGCCAGTTTCCCGGGCAGGGAGGCCATGTCCATCGAGGTCTTGCGGCGGGTCAGGTCGCGGGCCTTGCGGGCGGCCTCACGGGCGGCGGCGGCCTCGATGATCTTGGCGACGACGGCCTTGGCCTCGACCGGATGTTCCTCGAACCAGGTCGACAGGCCCTCGGAGCACAGGCCCTCGACGGCGGGACGCACCTCGGAGGAAACCAGCTTGTCCTTGGTCTGGGAGCTGAATTTGGGGTCCGGCACCTTGACCGAAAGGACGCAGGTCAGGCCCTCGCGGGCGTCCTCGCCCGAGACCGAAACCTTCTCCTTTTTCGCTGCGCCGGCGGCGTCGATATAGCTGCCCATGATCCGGGTCAGGCTGGCGCGGAAGGCCGAGAGGTGGGTGCCTCCATCCCGCTGGGGGATGTTGTTGGTGAAGCACAGCATGGTCTCGTGGTAGCTGTCGTTCCACCACAGGGCGAGATCGATCTCGATCCCTTCCTTCTTGCCGCGAATGACGATGACATCCTTGAGGATGGGCGTCTTGGACTTGTCGAGGTGACGCACGAAGGCCTCGACCCCGCCCTCATAGTGCAGGATTTCCTCGAACTTCTCGGCCCCGCGATGGTCCTGCAGCTTGATGACCACGCCCGAGTTGAGGAAGGCCAGCTCGCGAAGCCGGTGTTCCAGCGTCTTCAGGTCGAAGTCGATGTGGGCGAAGGTGGTGACCGAGGGGTAGAAGGTGACCTCGGTGCCCGACAGGACCTTGCCGTTGTCGCGCATCGGCGCATCGCCGGTGACCTTGAGGCTTTCGACCGTGTCGCCACGGGCGAACTTCATCTCGTGACGTTTGCCGTTGCGGTAGATGACCAGCTTGAGCCAGTCCGAGAGTGCGTTGACGACCGAGACGCCGACGCCGTGCAGACCGCCGGAGACCTTGTAGGAATTCTGGTCGAATTTACCGCCGGCGTGCAGCTGGGTCATGATGACCTCGGCCGCCGAGACGCCCTCGCCCTCGTGGATATCGGTGGGGATGCCGCGGCCGTTGTCGGTCACGGTGACCGAGCCGTCGGCGTTGAGGATGACCTGGACCAGATCGGCGTGGCCGGCGAGGGCCTCGTCGATGGCGTTGTCGACCACCTCATAGACCATGTGGTGCAGGCCCGAGCCGTCGTCGGTGTCGCCGATATACATGCCGGGGCGTTTGCGCACCGCGTCCAGCCCCTTCAGGACCTTGATGGAATCGGCGCCGTAGGCGGCCTCTTCGGCGGTGTCTTCGTTACGCCCAAGGTCGGCGGAATTCGGTGTCTGATCGGTCATCAATTCGGTCGGTGAAACGCCCTCCGGGAGGGCCTGTGAAGGCGGCAGTCGGGCCGCCTTGAACGGACGGTTTCGGGGACGCGAATCCGGGTCGCGCCGAGGCTTGCAACATACAGGGATTCCGGGCGGAATTGCGAGGAAAAGCGGGGCCCGGGGGAGTGGTGAGTCAAGGGTGGCGGACGCCGGCGCGACGGCCCGGTTCGAAGGTTCATCACAACGAACACAACGGCACACAAAGGACACGACGGGGCTGGTGCCAAAGGCTTCGATCGGGCGTACGTCCGTGGGGTTCTTTCGATCGCTTCGCGATCAATTTTTTGTCTGCGCGATCGCGGAACTCCGACGGTGACGCCCCTCGGTCCCGCCGTGTCCTTTGTGGTTCTACGTTGTGTTCTTTGTGAAGAACCCTGGCCGGTGGGTCCGGACACCGACGGGTGCCGACCAGGCGCTGGCGATGGATCAAGCGAAGCCGCCGCCCTCGACCCGCACGAACTGGGCCCGGCCGCGCAGGGGCGCAAACAGTTCCGCCTCGGTGCCGGTCATGAAGGCCTGCAGGCCGAGGGCCTCGATC
Organism: Caulobacteraceae bacterium; assembly: GCA_947501315.1. GTDB lineage: Bacteria > Pseudomonadota > Alphaproteobacteria > Caulobacterales > Caulobacteraceae > Brevundimonas. The sequence goes on from CANMXH010000267.1 coordinate 1,934, forward strand.
TCGTCGAACAGGGCAGCGCGGCGGGCCGTGTCGAGGTGGGCCGGGGCCTCGTCCAGCAACAGCACCGGCGGGGCCGGCTGGTCGGCCAATCGGGTGATCTGGGCGAGGATCAGGTTGAGCACCAGCGCCTTCTGCTCGCCCGAGGAGCCCTCGGCGGCGGGGCGGTTCTTCTCGCGATGGAGGGCGGTCAGGTCGGAGCGGTGCGGGCCGAACAGGGAGCGGCCGGCGGCGGCGTCGCGGGCGCGGCTGCGGGTCAGACCCTCGCGGATCGCGGCGGCGATGGCCTCGGGGCCGGCACCGGCGGTCGCCATGGCCTCGGCCTCGCCGGTCAGGCCGAGGTCGGCCTGGGGGAAGGGGCGGTCGTTGCGGGCGTCGATGGCGGCCTGGAGGGTGGTCAGGGCGGTGCTGCGGGCCATGGCGGCCTCGGCCCCGGCCTCGCCGAGGCGCAGCTCCAGGGCGTCAAGCCAGAGCGGGTCGGCGGCGCGGCCTTCCACCCCCTCGGTCAGCAGGCGCAGCCGCTCGCGCAGGGCCTTTTCATAGGCCGAGACGGACGCCGCGTGGGCCGGGTCGGCGGCGAAGACCAGCCGGTCGAGGAATTTCAGCCGCGCGGCGCGGGCGTCGGAGAACAGCCGGTCCTGTTCGGGCGTGGCCCAGACGGGGCGCAAGTGATCAAGCAGACGTCCGGGCTGGGCCGTCTCGCCGTCGATGCGGACGATGCGGCGGGCGGCGCCAGGCGACTGGACGCCGGTGCCGAGTTTCGTTTCCTCGTCGCCATCGGTGAGGATGGCGGCGACGGCCCAGGCGCGGCCGGCGGCTTCGCCGGGTTCGCGCCGGCCCATCTCGGGGGCCGTGGCGCCGCGCAGACCCTTGCCGGGGGTGAAGAGGCTGAGGGCCTCGAGCAGATTGGTCTTGCCTGCGCCATTGGGCCCATGAAGCACCACCGCCCCCGCCGCGATGGGCAGGGTCGCGCTCGCATAGGAGCGGAAGTCGGTGAGGGAGAGAGAGGTGATCAAGGGGGTGGCGAGTGACGAGTGGCGAGTGGCGAGACACTGAAGCGATGTGAGCGCGTCACTCGCCACTCGTCACCCGCC
>CANMXH010000268.1 GCA_947501315.1 Caulobacteraceae bacterium
CCGGCCCTCGAGCAGACCCTGTTCCTCGAGAGCGACCGGATGGGCTATCTGCTCGGCCAGGTCGGCCAGGAGGTGCTCGATCTGCAGCGCGGCGTCGTCCAGAACGAGAAGCGCCAGCGCGACAACCAGCCCTATGGCCTGTCCTCCTATGCCCAGCAGGAGGCCCTCTTCCCCGTCGGCCACCCCTATCGCCACTCGACCATCGGCTCCATGGCCGATCTGGACGCCGCCAGCCTCGAGACGGTGCGCAACTGGTTCCGGGACAACTACGGTCCCAACAATGCCGTCCTGGTCCTGTCCGGCGACATCGATGAGGCGACCGCCCGCGTCCTGACGGACCGCTATTTCGGCTCTATCGCGCGCGGACCCGTCAATGTCCCCGCCGCCGCCGACATCCCGACCCTGGCCGCCCCGGTCGAGGAAGTCCTGCGCGACCGCGTCGCCCAGACCCGCGTCAGCCGCGCCTGGGTCGTCCCCGGCATGCTCGACCCGGACGCCGTGCCGCTCGCCGTCGGTGCCTCCATCCTCGGTGGCCTCGAGTCCTCGCGCCTCGACAACGTCCTGGTGCGCGGCGACCAGTCCGCCTCCTCGGTCAGCGCCGGGGCCCAGGCCTTCCACCGCCTCGGCTTCTTCAACTATTCGGCCAATGTGCGCCCGGGTGGTGATGTCGCCGCCGTCGCCGCCCGGATGGACGCCGTCCTCGCCGAGCTGATGGCCAATGGCCCGACCCAGGACGAGATCGACCGCGTCGTCACCCAGTTCGCCGCCCGCACCATCCAGGGTCTGGAACAGGTCAACGGCAAGGCCTCGGTCCTCGCCGAGGGCCAGCTCTATGCCGGCGACCCGGACTTCTACCGCCATGAACTGGCCCGCTATGCCGCCGTCACCCCCGCCCAGGTGCGCGACGCCATGCAGCGCTGGCTGAACCGCCCGGTCTACAGCCAGATCGTCGAGCCCGGCGAGCGCGCGGCCTATGTCGAGGCCGCCGCCACCCCCTCGGGTGCCACCCCGGTCCCCGCCGCCGAGATCCAGCGCGTCGCCCGCGATCCCATGCCGACCATCGGCGATGTCCCCAACCTCGACTTCCCGACAGTCCAGCGCGCCAGCCTCTCGAACGGCGTCGAGATCGTCTATGCCCAGTCGACCACCGTCCCCGTCACCCGCGTGGCGGTCGAGTTCGACGCCGGCTATGCGGCCGACGATACCGACAGCCTCGGCGTCCACTCCATGATGCTGACCCTCATGAACGAGGGCACCACAACCCGGGACTCCAACGCCCTGGCCGAGGCCCAGGAGCGGCTCGGTGCCTCGGTCAATGTCGGCGCCTCCATGGACCGCACCGCCGGCAGCCTGACCGCCGTCACCACCAACCTCGACCCCTCGCTGGTCCTGCTGGCGGACATGGTGCGCAACCCCGCCTTTGCCCCGGCCGAGGTCGAGCGTCTGCGGGCCCAGCGCCTCGCCGGCCTGGCCAATGAGCGGACCCAGCCGGCGGCCATCGCCGCCCGCGCCCTGCCGCCGCTGATGTATGGCGAGGCCAGCCCCTATGGCCGTCCCTTCGCCGGCACCGGCACGCCGGCGACCATTTCCGCCCTGACCCGCGAAGACCTGATCGCCGAACACGCCGAATGGGTCCGGCCCGACAATGCCCGCATCTTCGTGGTCTCCGACCTGCCGCTGTCAGAGCTGACCCCGCGGCTGGAACGGGCCTTTGGCGACTGGCGCGCCCCGGCCGCCCCGCGCGGGACCAAGGTCTTCCCGACCGACATCCCCGCCACCACGGCCCGCATCGTCCTGATCGACCGGCCGCAATCGCCGCAGTCGATCATCTATGGCGGCGCGGTCCTGGACGTCTCCGGCACCGACGACCTGCTGACCCTGCAGGCCGCCAACACCGTGCTGGGCACCGACTTCCTGTCGCGGATCAATGCCGATCTGCGCGAGACCAAGGGTTGGTCCTACGGCGTGCGCGGCTCGATCAACACGCTCCAGCACCGCGTCCCCTATATCGTCAACGCCCCGGTCCAGGCCAATCGCACCGGTGAGTCGATCGCCGCCCTGATCGCCCAGTACGAGCGCTTCCTCGGCCCCGACGGCGTCACCGCCGCCGAGCGGGATCGCACCGTCAACGGCGACACCCGCGGCCTGGCCGGTGGTTTCGAGACCTCTGGCCAGATCCTCGGCGCCCTGCGCTCCAACGCCCTCTATGGGCGTCCGGACGACTATCAGGAAACCCTGGCCAGCCGCACCCGCGCCCTGACCGCCGCCGACATGGACGCCGCCGCCCGCGCCACCATCGACCCGGCGACCTTCGTCTGGGTCGTCGTCGGTGACGCCTCGGTCGTCCGTCCGCAGCTGGAAGCGCTGGGCCTCCCGGTGGAAGTGCGTCCGGCGCAGTAGGCCGACCGCAGAAAAACCCTCCCCCTCGACGGGGGAGGGTTGGGTGGGGGTGCGCGCGCCGCGCTCACCGACGTCCGGACGGGCGGCCCCGACGGTGCCTCCCGTTCCTTATTCACAACCACCGGGGCTCCACCCCCATCCCCGACCCTTCCCCCGTCGAGGGGGAAGGGGGAGGAGAGAGCTAGGCTGCCCGCAACGGCTCAATCTTCGCCAGCTCGTCGCGCGCCGCGATCGCCGCCTTCCCCCGCTTGCGGGGGAAGTGTCGCGTCGCCTCGCGAAGCGAGGCCAGCGACGATGGGGGAACTTCAGCAGACGTCCCGCTCCGACCCTGGATCGGCTGCGCCGATCGACGGGCCACCTCTCCCGCATGCGGGTGAGGACCGGCCGCCAACCAGCCATAGAAAAAGGGCGGGTCCGTCTCCGGACCCGCCCTCCTTGTTCGTTCAGCCTGAGCCGAGCTTCGTGGACTAGAAGTCCATCCCGCCCATGCCGCCCATGCCGCCCATGTCGCCGCCGCCGGCGCCGCCGCCCGAGGCCTTCTTCGGCGCATCGGCAACCGCCGCTTCCGTCGTGATCAGGATGCCGGCCACGGAAGCCGCGTCCTGCAGTGCGGTGCGC
>CANMXH010000269.1 GCA_947501315.1 Caulobacteraceae bacterium
CCGCGCGCCGACGAAGGCGTCCAGCCAGGGCGTGGCATAGCCGAGACCCAGCACATCGCTGTTGGTCGCCTCGCCCCAGGCGTCCTCGAGACGGCGCGCCAGCAGCCGCCGCGCCAGGGCACCGGCAGGCTCGCCGTAGAAGGTCCGGAGTTCCTCGATACTGCGCCGCATGGCTGCACCATAGGCCGCGCCGGAGGCGGCTGCTAGAAGACCCGCATGACCCTCGATGTGCGCCTCTTCCCCTGTCTCAACGACAACTACGGCCTTCTGGTCCGGGATCGGGACACCGGCAGGGTGGCCACGATCGACACACCCGACGCGGACGCCATCCTAGCCGAGCTGGAGCGTTCGGGCTGGGGTCGGCTGGACATGATCCTCAACACCCACTGGCATCCCGATCACACCCAGGGCAACGCCCGGCTGAAGACCGAAACCGGTTGCGAGATCGTCGGACCCGAAGAGGTCCGCCGGGCCGCGCCGATCGACCGGATCGTGGCGGGGGGCGAGACCGTCATGCTGGGCGGGACGGCCCTGGAGGTGACCGACACACCCGGCCATACCCTCGGCCACATCGTCTATCGCTCACCCGCAGACGGCCAGGCCTTCGTCGGCGACGTATTGTTCAACCTCGGTTGCGGACGGCTGTTCGAGGGTACCCCGGCCCAGATGTGGAACAGCCTGCAGACCCTGGCGGCCTGGCCCGACGGGACGGTCGTCTGGTGCGCCCATGAATACACCGCCGCCAACGCCCGCTTTGCCCTCAGCGTCGATGACCGGCCGGAAATGGCGGCCCGGGCGGCGCAGATCTTCGCCATGCGGGAACGGGGCGAGCCGACCGTTCCGACCACCATCGGCGCGGAAAAGGCCTTCAACCCCTTCCTGCGCGCGGCCGATGCCGAAACCTTTGCGGCCGTCCGGGCGGCCAAGGACGTGTTCTAGACCGTTCTTCGCTTGAGTTGACGCACCGTCCGGGTCCCTGCCCGGCGATGGCGGGTTCATCACAAAGGACACAAGGGGTCCTGTGCGTTCCTACGAACCAGCCCCGCCGCTGCGCGGGATCCATGCGGCGCAAGCCGCGATCCCAGATCAGCCCTGGCAGGCACAGACCTCGACACGGACCGGCTCTCTTCGTGTCCTTCGAGACGTCCTTTGTGTCCTTTGTGATGAACCTTCCGGCTGCCGCGGCTCACCCGACGATGGCGCTAGCGACGACCGGCTTCGGTCGGGGCGAGGAAGGCCTGGATCACCCGCGCCGAGGAGGGTCGCCCCGCCATCCCTTCATCGGGGTCGACCGTCACCACCAGCCGTCCACCGAGATAGGTGACCGAGGCGCGATCGCCCTCGACGATGGTGATGGTGGTCAGCCGGTCGAGGCTTTGTCGGGCCGTCGGCGAGCGGGCAATGCGAAGGACGGCGTCGGTCGTCACGATCAGCGCCTCTACGCACAGGGACTCGGAACGCTCGCCCGTCAGATTGATGGCGACCAGCCGGCCGAGGGCCTGGCTGATCATGTCGCTCCGCCGCGCCATCAGGCTCCATAGCTGCAAGGGGCCGAGGATCGGCGGGGTCAGGCTCTGGCCGGGGCCGGAGAAGGAGGCCGGCGAACCCCCGGGCGCGAGGGGCGTATAGACGGTCATGCCGCCGCCGGGTGTCACCCGCAGCAGCTGGTCGCCAGCGTCATTGCGATAGATCACGTCACCGCGGGGCGCGGCTGTGGGCCGCAGCACCCAGGTCTCGTCGCGCCGGTCGAAGCGCAGCAGGGGCCGCTGGCCCGACCGGTCCAGAATGAAGGCCTCGCCGGACTCAGCCACATATCGGCCGGTCGGCGGCACCGCCCGCGTCTCGACGGCGTTTCGGTTGCGCAGCGACTGACTCTGCTCGGCCTGGGCATTGCCCTGGTTCTGGGCCTGGGCCTGGGAGGCGGTGGACAGCGAAGACAGCGCCGCCGCGGCAAAGGCGATCGCCATCGCCGCCGGAAGCGGCGTTCGCGCCGTTCTGACCCTCACCGTCAACTCCATGGGGAGCAGTGGTGCAATCGGCCCGCGGCGGATTTTGGGCAGGACCCGGTCAGCCGACCAGATACTGCCCTCCGTTCAGCGACAGGGTGCAGCCTGTGACATATCCGGCACGTTCCCCGGCCAGCCAGGACACCATGTCGGCGATTTCCTCGCCTTTTCCGAGTCGCCCGACCGGAATCTGGGCGATGATCCCGGCCAGGACCTTCTCGTCCATGGCCCCGACCATTTCGGTGTCGATATAGCCGGGCGCGATACAGTTCACCGTCACGCCCTTGCGCGCATTCTCCAGCGCCAGCGCCTTGGTGAAGCCGATCATCCCGGCCTTGGCCGCGGAATAGTTGGTCTGGCCGATCTGGCCCTTCTGCCCGTTGATCGAGCTGATGTTGACGATCCGGCCGAAGCCGCGGTCGCGCATGCCGTTGATCACCTGGCGCGTCATGTTGAAGACGCTGTCCATGTTCACCCGGATGACGTCGGACCACTGATCCGAGCTCATCTTGTGGAAGAAGCCGTCGCGGGTGATGCCGGCATTGTTGATCAGGATGTCGACCGGTCCCAGCTCGGCCTCGACCTCCTGTACGGCCCGGGCGCAGTCGTCATAGGATCCGACATTACCCTTGACCACCATGACGCCCAGTTCCTTCGCGGTCGCCTCGGCGGCCTCGAGATTGCCGGAATAGCCGGCGGCGACCAGCATGCCGTCTTCCTTCAGACGCTGAACGATCGCCTTGCCGATGCCGCGGGTCCCACCCGTGACCAGAGCCACTCGAGCCATGTGCGTTCTCCTGTCCCATGTGCCGCGTCTGATGCGCGGCCTTCAGGGGGAGAGCTTTAGCCGGATGGCAGGTGCGCGGGAAGGGTCGCTGGTGATTGGTGATTGGTGATTATGCCGCTCAATCATTTGCGGAAGGGTGGCACGGCCCGCGCCACTGCACAGGTGCCGGCCAGCCACCAGCCACCAGCCACCAGCCACCAGCCACCA